>JANMHD010000619.1:0-10155 GCA_031374985.1 Coleofasciculaceae cyanobacterium OTE_70_metabat_329
GAAGCTGAATGGGAATATGCCTGCCGTGCTGGAACTACAACAAAATACCACTTTGGAAATGATGAAGGTAAATTAAGGGATTATGCTTGGCATGGTAGAGATTATGATTGTTATCGTGAAGATAAGATGTTTCAAAAAGGATTTTGGCCAACTGAAACTAGTCCAGTAGGTCTAAAAAAGCCTAATCCTTGGGGACTATACGATATGTATGGAAATCTTTGGGAGTGGTGTGAAGATGATTATGAGGATGAGGAAAGGAATAATGACTATGAAGGAATACTAGATGGTAGTGCTCGGGTAGACATAGAAATGAATATTTCTAACTATGGAAACGTAGCTAAGGTAATCCGTGGTGGCTGTTGGCGTAGTGAGGCTAAATACTGTTGCTCTTCTAGTCGCTTTTTAGAGATTTCTATTAACGATGAAAATAATATAGGTTTCCGTGTTGTTTGTACCTCCTCTCTACCAAAATTAGGTTGATAATAGCCACAGCAAATCAAAGATTAGGGATGAGGAGTTATGGCAATAACAGTGATAATATTTTTGTTTACTCTAAGGAAGCATATTCAGCAAAAGAACCGAGGTAGATTAATTTTTCTATTTCAGTTTGTTCAGTCATAAAACTTATATTGGCTAGAGCATCTGGATTTATATTGTGTTCATCGATCATATCACTGCATATCCTGAAACTTGACGTAAGTATGGAGGTTGAAAGGCAATTACAATGTCATCTTTTGGAACTCCTTCAGTTGCTAATTCTTGGGCAATATCAATTTCAGTATTGTTGGCTTGAATCCAGATTTTGTCTTCTTTTATATCAAGATGAATTGAACATCCATAAACTCGATGATTCTCTTCCCAACCAATAGCTAAAACTTGATAGTGATCATTCTCTGTGTCAAAAACTATCTGAAGATCAATATCTCCATGAGAAGGCTTGTAAGTACCATAATGCTTAAGCAAATCTTTGATTATTAAGCGATACCTTTCTTTTTTTTCTAGGTTAGCCATTGGACAATTACCTCATTTGCAACATTATAAACAATTAAATGGATTTTATATTCTTGAATAACACAAGTAGGAAGTTCATTTTGGAAAAATACATCATAGGCTGTCTCTGGTACTGCCAATAACAATTTTCGTTGTGGCTCTTTTAATTTCAAGGCAGTTCGATAGTTGATAAACTGACCGATCGCTAAGTGAAAATCTGTAATACTCGAAGCATTAATAAAACTTTTAATTTCAACGGCTATCTTTTCCCCGTTTCGTTCAGCCCCGATCAATTTCTCGGCTCCCAGATCAATAAATAAATCTACCTTACCAACCCTGAGGAATAGAGGATCATCGGTAACTTGCCAACCATCTTTAACTAGGGCATTTTTGACAACTTGATGAAATAAATCTTTTGCCATTACTTAAATTTTACTAAATATCATCAGCCTATTAATATAGTAGCATTAAGATAAAATACAATTAGACTGTCTAAATTAAGTTATTTCCTAACCTATAATTTGCCTGTGACTGAACAACTAACTACCACTAATGAATTGCTGGATCTGCGGGGAACTCCCTGCCCGATTAACTTTGTCCGAACTAAACTTCGCCTTGAACGGATGGCCAGTGGAGAAATCCTGGAAGTATGGCTAGATGGGGGAGAGCCGATCGAACAAGTCCCTGATAGCCTAAAAATGGAAGGTTATCTGATTCTGGAGATAGTAGATCGCACAGACTTTTTCTCCCTGTGGATACAATGTCCTTAAACCTAGAATACCCAGATACAGATATCCCCGCCTCCCTCCTAGGGACTGTGGTAGCTGTGCAAGCCAACTTTTATCAGGTAAAACTAGACCAGCCAGAGCCATTGAATTTAGAGCTAGAGTCTGATTTATCGGAAGTAAAAACAAGATTTTTGCTATGTACCCGCCGTTCTCGACTGAAGAAGGTGGGGCAACAGGTGATGGTGGGCGATCGAGTCTGTGTAGTGGAACCCGATTGGCAGGGAGGTAGGGGTGCGATCGCTGCGGTGCTGCCCCGGCGAAATTTACTGCAACGTCCCCCGATCGCTAATGTAGATCAAATATTAATTGTTTTTGCCCTAGAGGATCCTAGTCTTGATGCCTATCAACTTAGTCGTTTTTTAGTGAAGGCAGAATCTACTGGACTAAAGGTGAGTTTATGCTTAAATAAGAGTGATTTAATTACTACCGCCGAACTAGAAAATTGGCAGCAAAGATTGCAAAATTGGGGCTATAAACCTAAGTTTTTAAGTATATTAAAACAAATAGGATTAGAGGAGTTGAGCCTAGAATTAAGTGACCAAATTACTGTCTTTGCTGGGCTTTCTGGGGTAGGAAAATCCAGTTTAATTAATTATTTAATCCCAGAAACAAATCTCCGAGTAGCAGCCGTTAGTGGTAAGCTACAAAAGGGTCGCCACACTACTCGACATGTGGAATTATTTGACCTACCCTACGGGGGATTATTAGCCGATACTCCGGGTTTTAATCAAGCAGATATTGATGTCTTTCCTGAAGATTTAATTGACTATTTTCCAGAGGCTAGGGAGAGATTACAACAGGGCAAATGTCAGTTTAGTGATTGTTCCCACCGTCATGAACCTAATTGTGTAGTCCGGGGAGATTGGGAGCGCTATGAACATTATATCCAGTTCCTGACTGAAGCAACTATTTATGCTAATCAACTCAATCATCAAAAACATCAAGAAACTACTATAAAATTTAAATCTAAGCGAGGTAAATTGGGTGATGAACCAAAGCTAGAAATGAAAAAATATCGCCAAGTTTCCCGGCGGAAACAACAACAATCTCTACAGAACTTTTGCCAAGAGGAAGAAGAGAATGATTAATTGGTTGCTAGAACCTTTGCAGTATGAATTTATGCGAAATGCCCTAGGAATTGGTATTCTTCTAGGGATTTTGTGTGCGGTGGTGGGGAGTTATTTAATTGTGCGGCAGTTAGGTATGATGGCTCATGCGATCGCCCACTCAGTATTACCCGGTTTATCGATCGCCTTCTTTCTGAAAATAGACCTCTCCCTTGGAGCATTTATTGTAGGGGTTGCTAGTGCTTGGATCGTAGCCCTAGTTGAATCAAAATCTAAGATCAAATCTGATACAGCAATTTCTTTAGTTATGTCAGGATTTTTGGCTTTGGGGGTAACTCTGCTTACGGTACTGCGTAGTAAATTTGACTTGTTTGCTTTCCTATTTGGAGATATTTTGAGTGTTACTTTTGAAGATGTAATAAGAACTGGAATTATAACTACAATTGTTCTATTACTTGTTAGGTTTTTTTATAAGGAATTGCTATTCTATACCTTTGATCCCCTAGGAGCGCAGGCAAGTGGCTTACCCGTTAACCTTCTATATTTTGGGTTTATTGGGGTAATTACCTTGACAATTATTGCAACAATGCAAACAGTAGGGGTGCTATTAGTTTTATCTCTCTTAGTTGCACCGGGAGCGATCGCCTACCTGCTAGTTAAGCAACTCCATTTAATGATGGCCGTGGGATCTCTTCTAGGAGTCATTTCTACAGTATTGGGTATGTATTTGAGCTATTATCAAAATCTTCCTTCTGGGGCGGCGATCGTCCTAGTTATTTCTGCCTTATTTGCCCTTACTTTCCTATTTAGTCCTAGTCAAGGCATTCTGATTAAACGATAAAACTAAGTGATTAATGTTTCTGGCAGAGAACATCCAAAATATGTCACAATAATTCTAATTCTGCTAATCTTAGAGATATTTCTAGACTTTGAGAAATCATGGTTTAGGTTGGGTAGAAATTTAATTGAGGAATGAATTTATGATGGATGAAGCAACCCTAAAGGAAAAGATTATTGCCATTGAAAATCAGCGAGAATCCTTGGTGAATATTTTAGAGCAGCCAGATTTAGGTATTCTGAGAATTGATGTAAATCAAGCCCTAGAAGAGTTAGATGATCTTATTGATGAGTTTCATCGCACTTTTCCTGAAGAAAGAAGGTAAATTTACGGCAAATTGCCATCTATTAAGCTACGAGCATGGTCTTCAAGTCTCCCTATTAGGAAGGGAGATTTAGAGGATTTTATCTCATTACATAGCCAAATAAATTGGGGTTTATCTCTCCTAAATTAAGGTCATCTAAGCCGTATTCTGCCCAGCGTCGATCGACCATAGCTGCCACCTCAGGATCTGATTCTAAGGGTTCACCCCAAGGATGATCGGTTTCGGGTGGAATTTTGGTAGTAGCATCAATACCCATGCGTCCCCCCAAGCCAATTTTTTCACTAGCAAAATCAAGGGTATCAAAGGGAGTATGGGGCAAAATGAACACATCCCGCACAGGATCAACCTTAGAAGTAATGGCCCACACTACTTGGCGGGGATCTCGGATGTTAATATCCTTATCCACTACGATCACAAATTTAGTGTAGGTAAACTGGGGCAAGGCACTCCAAAAAGCTAGGGCTGCCCGCCGAGCTTGACCGGGGTAGGCTTTGTCAATAGAAATGATGGCAGCTTTATAGCTCAAGGCCTCCATAGGCAGGAAGAAATCCTTAATTTCGCTGACCTGTTGCCGAAGAATGGGGGTGTATACCCGATTGAGAGCGATCGCCATCATGGCCTCTTCCTTCGGGGGTCTGCCACTAAAAGTGGTGAGATAGACTGGCTTCTTGCGGTGGGTCATGCAGTGGAATCGCACTAGGGGAGAATCTTCCACGCCGCCGTAGTAACCCATGTGATCACCAAAAGGTCCATCCGGCAGCATTTCACCGGGGGTAATGGTTCCCTCTAGGACAAATTCTGAATCCGCTGGCACTTCCAAATCTACGGTTTTACATTTGGCTAACTGGACTCCACTCCCGCCATACAATCCTGCAAAAAGCCATTCTGAGAGGTCTACCGGGATCGGGGTAGCAGCTGCCATGATAATCAGGGGATCCACACCAAGAGCGATCGCCACCTCTAATTTTTTACCCTGCTCTGCCGCCTTCCGAAGATGCCTCGCCCCCCCCCGCACCGAGAGCCAATGAACAGTCATGGTGGTTTTTGATTGCAACTGGAGGCGGTACACTCCCACATTAGGAATCCCCGTTTCGCAATCTCTAGTAATCACCAAACCCATCGTAATAATTTTCCCTGCATCTCCTGAGTAGGGACGGAGGAGGGGCAAGGTATTTAAGTCTAGGTCTTGCTCTTCCACGATCACCTGCTGACAGGCTGGCAAGAAATTCCGCCCCGGTTTTGCCTTCAGCACATCAAAAAGAACTTTACCAAAATCTACCGCTTGTGCCACAGTCTTGGGGGGCTTCGGTTGCTGGAGCATTCCTAGCTTTTTGCCAAGGGTTTCTAATTCTTCTGGGTTTTGCATATTCATAGCCCAGCAAGTCCGTTCTAGAGTTCCCATCAGGTTAATGGCTACCGGAAAAGCAGAACCTTTCACATTCTCAAATAGTAAGCCGGGGCCTCCCTGTTGGAGCATTCGGTTAGAGATCTCGGTAATTTCTAAATTGGGGTCGACTAGGGTAGAAATCCGGCGCAGTTGCCCTTGGGATTCGAGAATTTTGATAAAGCCACGCAGATCTCTTGCCATAATTTAATCTATGAATTGCTATAGGTGGGTAGGAATGGGGTTTTAAGATTTATCTTTAATTATATAGCACTCGCCCTTATGCTTAGGACAGACAAAGAGTCTAAGCCCCTTGTTATCAAAGTTTATAAATGTCCTAATAACTGAAGTGGCACTTGCCTATATGGTGAAACCATCCTTCATACTTCTTAATTTAGCAAAGGTTTGGACGGCATCTTTTTGTCTTAGGGTAGTTTGCAGGGTAGGGTTATCCCAGCGTAGGAAAGGATTTGTTTGTTTTTCTACTCCTAACCAGGTAGGAATTGTAGGCTGTTTTTTTGAGCGTACTTGTTGCACTTCTTGAAATCTTGCTTGAAGCTGGGGATTATCCTGATCTACAGTCAAGGCAAATTGGAGATTATTGAGGGTATATTCATGAGCGCACCAGACCCTAGTCCGATCGGGCAACTGTCTTAATTTTTTTAGAGAATCAAACATCTGGGTAGGAGTCCCTTCAGATAATCTGCCACACCCCCCCGAAAATAGCGTGTCACCACAAAATAATTCGCCTACTCCTCCCACATCTAAGGGGGCAAAATAGTAGGCAATATGGGCGCGGGTATGACCGGGAACAAAGTAAACCTGGGCTACGCGATCGCCAAATTTCACTCGATCGCCATCCCTCAAAAATACTTCCTGCCCCGGAATCCTGCCCCGGTCTTCTGCTCCGCCATAGACTATCAAATCTGGAAACTGCTCCTTGAGTTCTTGATTGCCCCCCACATGATCTCGATGGTGGTGAGTATTAAATATTGTCACTAGGGTAGCCTCTAGAGCCTTCAACTGCTCCATCACGGGGGCTGCTTCGGCAGGGTCTACGACCGCAGCGATTTTTTGGGTACGATCGAACAATAAAAAAATATAATTATCACGTAAAACTGGCAGACATATAATTTCCATACCCTAAAGCAATTCCATGAATCTCACCGTTACTCCGATCCTAGACCAAATTCAGCAAACTAAACAGATTAGCCAGAGTGACTATAATCAATTGGTTTTGCTTCTGTTGAGCAATCAACTAAATCCGGGCGATCGTTCCCGTCTGAACCAAGTCCTCGATAAAATGCAATTGGGGCAAATTAGCTTGATTAATTAGGTTCCGAAGAGGAGACTCCCAAGAGCTTTACAGAAAATTTACAAGAACTTTACAAAAAAAATACAGAGAATTCAATAATTCTCTAAAGCTACTGCCTAAACTGCTATGTAGATTAGAACAGGCTTTATCTTGAAATTCCTTAACTTTATACAAAAATTTCCTACAGGGTTTTCAGGAGCAGATATCAATAGTTTTTAGCAACAATTAATAACAGTTAATAATAGTTAATGACAGTTTTAGGCATGGTTAAAAATATCTCTCTCCTTGTCCCAGATCTTAATGGCGGAGCTACAACTAGAGCCTATCTTCTAGCGCAGGTACTGCAAAAATTAGGGCATAGAGTTAAACTTTATGGGCTAGTGTTTGGGGAGCAAATCTATCCGCTTCCTCCAGCTAATTTAGAAATATTTGCCCTCCCCGGTGGCTCCTATCCCCAGATTATTCCTCACCTCAAGGAACTTCTATCAGAAATTTCTGGAGATCTAATCTATGCCTGTAAACCTAGCCCCCTTAGTCTGGGATTAGCCTTAATTAAACGGTGGCAAACTGGGATCCCGGTGATGTTAGATATGGATGATTGGGAGATGAGTTGGCATGGGGGTGATGAATGGAAATACCACCCAACCATAAAACAGCTAGCTAGAGATATCCTAAAACCAAAGGGAGCTTTACGAGATCCGCACCATCCTTTATATCTCCAATGGAGCGAGAAATTGATTTCTCAAGCAGATGCCCTCACCGTAGATACAAAATTTCTCCAATATCGCTTTGGAGGAACCTATTTACCTAATGGTAAAGATACAGAAATATTTAATCCTAATAAATGTAATTCCCTAGCAAGTCGAGAAAAATATAACCTAACTGATTATCGAGTCTTATTATTTCCCGGTACAGCCCGTCCCCATAAAGGATTAGAAGATATATTATTAGCTTTGGAACAGTTGGGAGAACCAGCCTACCGTCTAGTAATTGTGGGGGGAACAGAAATTAATGATGGTTATGTGACCCAATTATTAGATAAGTGGGGACAATGGATTATTAAACTACCCCAATTTCCTCCAGAAGCTATGCCAGAGATTATTGCTGCTGCCCATATATTTGTGGTTCCCCAGAGAGAAAGTCTAACAGCGATCGCTCAATTTCCTATTAAACTTACAGAAGGTATGGCTATGGCTAAACCAATTCTGACTACCCAAGTCGGAGATATTCCTGAAATTATTGGGACAACTGGATACCTAGTCCCCCCCAGTTGCCCAGAACAAATTGCTACTAAAATCCAATGGATTTGGGAAAACTTGGAGATAGCTAATGCTCTAGGTAATCAATCAAGGGTGCGCTGTATTGAACTATATAGTTTAGACAAAATGGCAGTAGTCCTTGGAAAGATTATCAGTCGCTTTAGCGTTGCGTAGCAAAATCGCTTCTGATTTTTCCCTGATTTTTCTAAGGTCAGTATTGCAATCCCCTACTTATTTATGTCCGCTAATTATCTACTTTTTAGTTTTGCTCTCAGATATCCATTTCTAGTGGTCTCTACGATTATTCTTGGATTTTCTGGGGCAGTTTTTAATGGCATTAGTACTACCTTAATTGTGCCATTAATTCTTGGTTTTCTAGGACAAAGTAGTTTTGCCATCAGTGGACTCCCACCTTTAATTCGCAATATCCTGACTCCTCTCCATATCTCTTCAGACAAAGAAACTATATATCTAACTATTATTGTTTTATTAGCAATTTCTTTGAAAAATTTAGCAGGTTATATCAACATTTTAGTTTCCAGTCGCCTAGCTCAGTTATTAGTTAACTCCATGCGTAAGGATGGCTTAAAACTATTGCTAGATGTTGACATAGATTTTTATGCTAAATCTAAGGTAGGGGATACAATCAATCAAATTAGTAATGAGGTGGGGCGAGCAGCAGGGGCAGTCAGAACAGTTATTAATATTTTTACTGTTGCCCTAACTATTATTGTATTTGTTGTGATTCTTATATCAATTTCCTGGCAATTAACAATTGTTTCTACTGGTTTATTACTGTTAGTAACTTTATCTAATCAGTTCTTTATTAGAGAAGCTAAGAAATTAGGAAAAATACTTTCTGCTAAGTCTGCCCTCTACTCCACAGCATTGTTAGAGATTCTGATGGGGATTCGCTTGATTAAAGCCGTAGCGAATGAATCTCGTGAATATCAGCGCTTATCGGCTTTGATTGAAGACCGAGAAAAGGCAGAATTTCGCTCTCAAGTCTACTTTGCGGCGATCGCTCCCATCAACGAAATTAGTGGGATTCTGGCCATCTTAGGGATTGTCACCGTAGGCAAGGTATTTTTTAGCAATCAAATTAATTCTTTATCTACTTTGTTGCTGACCTACCTATTTCTTCTATTTCGTCTTCTGCCCTTTGTCGGCCAACTCAACTCTTCCCGCAGTGGTCTAGCCAATGCCATCCCTAGTGCCGAAATTATTGCCGATTTCCTCAGTAGAGACAATAAACCCTTTATGACTAATGGGCTACTTGGCTATGAAAAAATTAGGGAAGGAATTAAACTTACAGACTTAACTTTTGCTTATCCAGACTATCCAGATTTAGTTTTAGATCACGTCAATCTTTGGATTCCTAAGGGAACAACGCTTGCTTTGGTGGGGGCTTCGGGAGCCGGGAAATCAACTCTTGCAGATCTCCTCCCACGATTTTATGATCCCTTATCGGGGTCAATTACTTTAGATGGCAAAGACTTACGGGAGTACGATCTTCGATCGCTACGGCGGTCTATGGGGATCGTAAGTCAAGACACCTTTTTATTTAATGACTCTGTTCGCAATAACATTGCCTATAGTCGAGATTGGGCTACAGCTAGTGAAGTAGTAGAGGCGGCCAAACGAGCAAATGCCTACGAGTTTATTATTCAATTACCCGACGGCTTTGATACTCAGGTGGGCGATCGGGGGGTAATGCTATCGGGGGGGCAACGTCAGCGCCTAGCGATCGCTAGAGCTTTATTGCGAGATCCAGATATTTTAATTCTTGATGAGGCGACTAGTGCCTTAGATACCGTATCCGAGCGGCTAGTCCAACAAGCATTGGAAGAATTATGCCGCGATCGTACCACGATCGTGATCGCTCACCGTTTATCTACAATTCAAAAAGCTGACCAGATTGTCGTCCTAGACAAAGGAAAAGTTGTAGAAATTGGCAGCCATAAAGAACTCCTAGAAGAAGGCGGCTACTATACCCAGCTATACACCATGCAATTTGACCAAGATGCCAACGCTATTATTAAAGCTGCCGTTAATAAAGCTCTGATTGATACTTCCTATGAAGTGCGATCGCGCCTCACCCCTATGATTGGTTTTCTTCGTTTAGTGGTAGATGATCTGGTAGATTCCCTAGATGAGAAAGAAGAATTAATTGGAGAATCCTACAACTC
>JANMHD010000625.1:0-2539 GCA_031374985.1 Coleofasciculaceae cyanobacterium OTE_70_metabat_329
GTGAGATTGTCTATGCCATTACAGGACATAAAAAATTACTAGATGGAGATATTGCCTTGCAGCGATCGGTCCAGTTACGGAATGGCACGATCGTTCCCTTGGGTTTTATTCAAGTTTCCCTCCTCAAGCGCCTACGTCAACAACGAGATCAAGCTGCTGCCGGGGTAATTCAATCTCGCTATAGTAAAGGGGAACTCCTGCGGGGAGCATTGCTGACCATTAATGGAATCGCCGCCGGGATGCGGAATACGGGTTGATGAAAAACTCTCACCCCTCTCCCAAGGGAGAGGGGTGCTTAGAATTCTAGCCAAGAATATGAAACAAAAACGGGTCTTGGTATGTACCTTTGTGGCGATCGCTTCTAGTTTGACTGGAGCTTATTTGGGTGGGCAGGTCAACTTAGCAACCCAAACAGCCCAATGCGATGGGCTTGGGGTTGGATCGCCCTATCGAGAAATTCCTTTTCTTTCAGAGGCAACAGCCCTTTGTCAACTATGGGTAACTCCCTTCGCTTTAACAGAAGGTGGCTTAACTGGTTTATGGTGCGGGATGGTTCTAGGAGCGTTTTTTGCTGGTTTGGCTACTAGCCCAGAAATTCCTAGGAAATAATTGCCCCCTAAGTTTTTAAGGAACTATAGTTAGGGATCAGCTGTCAAACCCTCCATAACTCAAAAAATGAGTCCTTTAGATAAACTAATATAATCTTGTCTTAATTGACGGGGAGACTATTTATGACATTCGCACGGAAAATTTCTGCTCTAGGTGCTTTGGTGCTAACTACTGGGGCGATCGCCATCACCACTTCTACAGTTTTTGCTCAATCTACTCCTAATCCCAACCCTAGGAATAATAATCCCATGGGAATGCAGCGCCCCGATCGGGCTACCATGCGCCAAGGGATGGAAGACCGGATGGCAAGAGAGTTGAACTTAACTCCAGAACAAATCACTCGATCGCAGGCACTTCGTCAACAATACGAAGGACAAATTACTCCCCTAGAGCAGCAACTCCGCCAAGCTAGAGAAGAATTAAAAACTCTAATGACTAGTAGTACTGCCACAGACTCCCAAATTCGTGGTAAGTATCAGCAAATTCAACAACTGCGCCAACAAGTAGAGAATCTTCGTTTTGATGGCAAACTGGCGTTCCGGCAAATTCTGACTCCAGAGCAAAGACAAACTCTAGCTCAACGGATGGCTTCTCGTCCTGAAGGCAGACATCATGAAAGAACCCCTAGAAGTTAGGTAATGGAACAATCCTTTCTTCCCTACTTACATTGGTTCTCCGCTATGGGAAGACAGGGTTTTCTTTTAGAATAAGGGGCTTAAGCCCCTTGCTATCGTCCACAAACTAGAAAAGTGCTGTATCTGAAGCTTTTTCCTAGGTTTCCTTAGAGCAGGTTAATTTTGTTATCTTATTCAGCCCCTGATTTATCAAAGTCAGGGGTTTTAGTTGGTTAAGATGGAAGTTAAGGAAAAAGTTAAAGATTGCCATTGAAGAAAGGTTAATTGGATGAGGAGGCTAAAAAATGACGATCACTTTATCTATGGAGTCGGACACTGATCAAGAGCAGCGACTTCTAATGCCGGGAACTTATATTTGGCAATAGTTTGAAGCTTTAGATGCTTTATTAGCAGAGTTCCCCGGTTTGCGGATCACTTACCTAGATGGACTAATTGAAATTATTAATCTTCGAGAACCTCACGAGATAAGCAAGAAATCTATCGCAATTTTACTGGAAATTTATTTCATGACAATGGAGATAGAATTTATTCCAGTAGGCAGTGCTACTCATCGGGGGGAAGAAAAGGGGATATCTTTTGAGCCGAATGAATCTTAACTATCTTGGAGAAAAGAAAGACAATCCTGATCTAACGATCGAGGTAATTTTGACCAGTGGCAGTTTACAAAAATTAGAGAAATATAAACGATTTCAGATTCCTGAAGTATGGCTCTGGGAAGATAATCAACTCAGAATTTATCATCTTGAAGATAATACCTAACGTGAGTTCGGTTTAAGCAAAAGCCCTAAACCTAATCCTAGAGAGGTTCCCTGAGCGGAGTCGAAGGGAACATTTCCACTACAAATGAAGATAAGCAATCAAAGATTTGTAATGGGGTTTTGGCTACTTCGACTTCGCTCAGCATAAATTCGACTTCGCTCAGCCAGCGAGAATGGTTATGGTGTTCGTAAAATGGTATCAGAGGTATTTCTTATCCCGAACTCACGTTACCTATCAAGAATTTTCCCACAGTCAACTCCTGCCAGAGCTAAATATTGGATTACTAGTTTATTGTGTACAAATTCCCTCTCGACTAGAAGCAATGAAAGCATTTAGGGAAGGAATTACACCATAAATAGTTTTTAGATACCAGTATTTTCACTGAGAAAGGAAGTCCTGTGCCAAAATAGCCATAAGATAATTATTAATTAAGAAATTTCGCCTCCATTTAGATAATTTAAGATGAATCATCAAGACCTAGCCTTTGCTCCAGCCTTGACTCAAGCTGATTTAATTCGCCAGAAAGAAATTACTCC
>JANMHD010000014.1:0-9486 GCA_031374985.1 Coleofasciculaceae cyanobacterium OTE_70_metabat_329
TGTAAAAAATTGTGTAAAAAGCGATCGCCCCTAGATGATGGATTTGAGCCAGCTAATTGTTCGATCGCTCTATAGTAGGGAGTACTAACATAAATAACGTGAGTTCGGGATAAGAAATCCCCCTAATACCATTTTATGAAAACTATAACTATTATCGCTGGCTGAGCGGAGTCGAATTTATGCTGAGCGAAGTCGAAGTAGCCAAAACCCCACTACAAATCTTTGATCGCTTATCTTCATTTATAGCGGAAATGTTCCCTTCGACTCCGCTCAGGGAACGTCTCTAGGCTTAGGGTCAGGGCTTTTGCTTAAACCGAACTCACGTCATTTGAACCAAAACCTTCTACTATAGTTTTTTTTCTGAAGGGGTGACAAGAGGGTTAAAAAGCAGACACCATTGAGGTTATAGCCTGAATACCCCGCTCATAATTGAGACGTTTCTGAGGATGTAACTTCCACCACTCCCTCCACCAATCCTCCTCTGCTAAGAAAGTTTCTAGCCATAGACCACCATCTAAACCTAGGCGATGATGGCTGAGTCTTTTGGCTTTTCTTTGCTCTATAGAGGAACGGAGCAGATATTTTTTCTCCCTTAATTGACTCAACAATTCCCCTTGGATAGTCTTTTGTAAGTAGGTTATAGCTAACAGCAGCAGTAAGGTATTTAATCTTGTGCCTTGAAGTCCAGTTTTCTCTAAGTTATAACCACCACTCTTAAAGTCTCGAAACATCTGTTCGATACCCATGCGTCGCCGATAGGTTTCTACTGCTACCTCCACTTGAGGCAAACTAGTTAACAGGAACCATTCCTCTGGTTTAGGATTAGATTTACACCGATTTGGTCTTTTGATGACTAAGTTTAATCCTGCTACTGGGGAAGTCTTTCTCATCAAAATATCCGCGTAATGCTCGCTTCTTCCTACAGGAATATCTAGGTGGGATAGAGACTGCCATTGGTCTTTTTCTGTCTGGACTTGGAGATTCTTTCTCAGTCTTAAACAATAGCCTATATGCTTTTCCTTCAACCATTGTCCTAATTCTACACAACAGAATTCTCGGTCTCCTAAGAGGATGACTTGATAGTCCTGAAACACAGGTATTACCTTAGTCAATAGTTGTGTTTGTTGTTCTAGGTTGCTGTTGCCTAATTCTGGTAATATCTCCCAACTTACAGGGATAGCTCTTTTTTGCCAAATTAAACTAACCATGAAGATATTATGTTGACTCCACTGAGTTCTGTCTATAGCTAGATAAATAGTTTCCTGTGGGTGATAATGTGTTGTTAACCACTCTTGAATTAGTGGTAACCATAATTGTTCTAGGTTAAATACTTTTTGGGAAAATAGGCGTTGTAGAAGCCGACGACGAGACTCTAACTGGATGGGATGAGGTAAGATTCTCGCTAGTCTTTCTAAGCAGGGTTGTTGCTGGGTTTGTAATAGTTGCAACAGTTTGGTCACTAAGTGGTAGTTAGAACAACTTAGTTGTGTTTGGAGGTGTTTTTGGTAGAATATATGCACATTATTTAGGTAGGTCAAGTTTTTATAGCTAGACCTATTTTTTTATCCACTTTATTCCTTCTACCCGCCTCATGGCAATACTTTTACCCTCCTTGTCACCCCTTCAGCGTTTTTTTGATGCCACACGCCAGACCATTGCCAGATTAGCCCAAATGTCAGGAATCGGTCGCTTGTATCCAGTACAAAATTCACGTTTAGATGGTTTGCGAAGGTTTCCAGTTAAAGGTTTTGAGAATTATTCAATCTTCTATTTGTCTTTCGATAACCATGTTGAAATTGTCAGAATTTTACACGCATCTAGAGATTTAGAGGAGGTTTTGACAGATTTATAGCTATGCTTCCCAATGGAGAGCCAGATAATGAAAGTGACCTTATCGTCTGATCGCAGGACAACGGTATAGTTTTTGAGCAATCGAAGCTGCGGTCGCCGCAATCGCATCACAATCGCCCCCATACTCCAAAGCCAACAAACAAGTCATCGCCTTTTCTAGCAGCAAACCGATGACTTGTTGATACTCATTTAAGGCACTACAAGGACAGCACAGGGAGAAAGATTAATCACCTTGCTGGTAACACTTTCGCTTTCTTCCGTTAAGCCCAAACCCCGACAACCCATAATAATTAGGTCTGCTTCTATTTCATCGGCAACATCACAAATTGTAAAGGCAGGAACACCCTCCCTTTCAATTACCTCCGCCGTAATTCCTTTTTGAGAAAATAGGTTTTTGACATTTTGTAATAATTGAGCGATCGTTTCATGGTCTGCCATAGGTGCAGGAACGTCTTCAGGGGGATGCTCTAGCACCGACAACACAATTAAACGACTAGCATATTTTTCTACCACATGGATAACGGTTTCTGCGGCTTCAAGGGAAGCACGACTTTGATCAACAGGAAATAAAACGGTCTTAAACATGACACCCCACTCAGGTAAAATTAGGGAACTGTAGGAATTAATACTATTAATTTAAAGAGGTTATAGCTTATGTCTAAGAAAACTTTAGCAAACTTATCTGCATCTGACGTATCTGGAAAACGAGTCCTTGTCCGAGTAGATTTTAATGTCCCCTTAGATGATGGAAATATTACTGATGATACTCGCATTCGGGCTGCCCTGCCAACAATTAATGATCTAACGGGCAAAGGAGCTAAGGTTATTCTTTGTAGCCACTTTGGTCGCCCCAAGGGTGTTACAGAAGCACTCCGCCTCACCCCAGTGGCTAATCGCCTCTCAGAATTATTAGGACAACCTGTGATCAAATGTGATGATTGTATTGGTGAGGAAGTGGCCGCCCAAGTGGGGGCTATGACCAATGGGCAGGTGGCATTGCTAGAAAATGTTCGTTTCTATCCTGAAGAAGAAAAGAACGATCCAGAATTTGCCAAAAAATTAGCCTCTGTTGCTGATTTGTACGTCAATGATGCTTTCGGTACAGCCCACCGTGCCCATGCTTCCACCGAGGGTGTCACCCATTACCTCAGCCCCTCCGTAGCTGGATTTTTAATCGAAAAAGAACTGCAATATCTAGAAGGGGCAATTTCTGAGCCGAAGCGTCCTCTAGCGGCGATTATTGGTGGTTCCAAGGTTTCTAGCAAAATTGGGGTGATTGAAACTCTCCTAGACAAGTGTGATAAATTGCTCTTGGGCGGCGGGATGATCTTTACTTTCTACAAGGCACGGGGCTTGAAGGTGGGTAAATCCCTAGTGGAAGACGATAAGCTGGAACTTGCCAGAACCCTAGAAGCAAAGGCTAAGGAACGGGGTGTAAGCTTACTCTTACCTACCGATGTGGTGGTGGCGGATAATTTTGCTCCTGATGCCAATTCCCAAGTGGTGAGTATTGAGAATATTCCTGATGGCTGGATGGGTCTGGATATTGGCCCTGATGCAGTAAAGACTTTCCAAGATGCTTTGATTGGTTGTCAAACTGTAATCTGGAATGGCCCGATGGGGGTATTTGAATTTGATAAATTTGCAGTGGGGACAGAAGCGATCGCCCAAAGTCTCTCTCAACTGACTAAGCAGGGTGCTTGCACCATTATTGGTGGTGGTGATTCCGTAGCCGCAGTAGAAAAACTTAATTTGGCTTCAGAAATGAGCCATATTTCTACAGGCGGTGGAGCTAGCCTAGAACTTCTCGAAGGCAAAATCCTCCCCGGTATTGCTGCCCTTGATGATCTATAAAACGTCCAACGTGTAGGGGATTTCAGAATTTGTAGGGTGGGCATTGCCCACCTTATAATTCCTGTTAAGGTAGTGAAGGAGATCACTCAAAGTTAAGAAAAATTATTGAGAGTGACCACTAAAACTTTTTTTTAGCAGATGATTACCAAATAGGTGGGCAATGCCCACCCTACGTAAGCTACGTGAAAAATACTACATCTAGCTTAAGGTTTCTAAATAATCTCGCAAGCGATTACGGCGCTTGGGTAAGCGGAGTTTCTGGAGTGCTTTGGCTTCAATTTGGCGGACTCGTTCCCTTGATAGTTCTAAAGCCCGACCAATTTCTGCCAGAGAATAGGGATGGTCTGTAGTTAAACCAAAACGGAGGCTAATGACATCCCGCTCTCGATCGGTCAAATCCCCCAATAATTGCAATAAATCTTGGCGCAGAGATTCTCGAATTGCCCTATCTTCGGGAGAAGTTTCCCCAGTTTCTAGCAATTCTCCTAGTTCTGTATCTTTATCTTTCCCCACCTTAGTTTCTAAAGAAATAGATTTGGGTACTCGCATTAAGATTTCTCGGACTTGTTCCGTTGTCATATCTAACTCTTGGCTAATTTCTTCCAAATTGGCGGTGCGTCCCTTCGCTTGAGAGATAGTTCTTTGGGCTTTTTTAATCCGGTTGAGTTTCTCAGTAACATGTACAGGCAAGCGGATAGTCCGGCTTTGGCTAGCGATCGCTCTGGTAATCCCTTGACGAATCCACCAGTAAGCATAAGTACTAAATCGATATCCTTTGGTTGGGTCAAACTTTTCTACCGCCCTTTCTAAACCCAAAGTCCCCTCTTGAATTAAGTCTAGTAATTCTATCCCCCGGCTTTGATATTTCTTAGCTACGGAAACTACAAGTCGCAAGTTAGCCCGAATCATCCGAGATTTTGCTCGCAGTCCCTCACTAATTCTTGATTCTAGTTCTGTTAAATTCAGACCTGCCAATGATGCCCAGTTTTCCTTTCCTTGACTAAGAGATTGTTTGAGGGTAAACAGATCCCGCTCTGCCATTTTTGCCCAACGTTCCCAACTAGGACGATGCCCCAACTGAGCTGCAAGACGGTCATGGATTCTAATCAAGCGGACAAACTCGCCCATAACCAAATCTCCCTGCTGGCAGCCCTGCGATCGTAGTTCCAAAAGTGCAATATACTGTTGAACCTTCTGGGCTTCTGAAATCTCTTCATCTTGTTGCAAGAGGCGGACACGGCCAATTTCTTGGAGATATAAACGTACCAAGTCAGTCGTATTATGACTAGGGATTCTGGTTGATTTTTCTGGAACAAGGTCTTCTTCTAGCAGGGTGCTACCTGGTTCTGTCAACAATTCCTCCACTGTAGTCAGGGAATTTTGAGTTACCGAATCTTGGGGCTGAGAATAAAAAGGCATAGTATCTTCTGGTTCTTGGTGATCTCTTAGCTGAGAGGGAGTAGAGGGCATGGTCATCTCACATTTACTAACGAAACACTTTGCTCTAGTCGAAAAAACGGTTACGTAAGAAAATAAAATAGCTTTAACTAACCTAAAAAACTTTCTTGATGAAGAGTTACTTACTGTTGTCTTTGCTTCATATCTATACATTAACTAAGGAAAAGATTCCTGATACTTTATTTTTTGATTTTTTTGTAAAGCTTGCCAAATGGCTCTTATTTAGTAGGGATACAAGTCTTTCAAGGTTGTCAACTTAAAGCTGAAAACCTTGAGAAATAATGCTTTCACTTGAGTGTCGATCTCCCTAAATTCCCTTATGTCCTTTAGACAGGCTACGCGAATAAAAGGGGAACTCTGCATTGCTTCTCTTCCTCTTCCCTTTTTGTAGGCTTTGCCTTCCTGTTAGGGTAACGTGAGTCCGGTTTAAGCAAAAGCCCTGACCCTAAGCCTAGAGACTTTCCCTGAGTGGAGTCGAAGGGAGCGGACTTGTACTGAGCGTAGTCGAAGGAGTCGAAGGGAACATTTCCGCTACGAATGAAGATAAGCGATCGAAGATTTGTGTTGGGGTTTTGGCTACTTCGACTTAGTTCGGTTTAGCTCACTGACCTACGCTCAGCCAGCGATAATGGTTACAGTTTTCGTAAAATGGTATCAGAGGTATTTCTTATACCGAACTCACGTTATTTTAGTCAAAACAAGGGGACAACCTTGGGGTTTACTTCACACCACTTCAAAGGTTGTCTTGATTAAAGTGGAAACAGCTATAGAATCTGCGAGAGGAATTTGCGGGTGCGCTCTTCCTTAGGGTTAGTGAAAAATTCCGTGGGGTCAGCTTCTTCAATTAATAGACCCCCATCCATCAGGACAATGCGATCGGCAACTTCCCTAGCAAACCCAACCTCGTGGGTGACAACTACCATCGTCATTCCCTCCTGAGCTAGGGTTTTCATGGTGTCTAATACTTCCCGCACCATTTCTGGATCCAGAGAAGATGTCGGTTCATCAAAGAGCATCACCTTGGGTTGCATGGCTAAGGCACGAGCGATCGCTACCCGTTGTTGTTGTCCCCCCGATAGCTGCCCCGGATACTTCCGAGCCTGTTCAAGAATTCCTACCCTTTCTAATAGTTTCATGGCGATTTCTTCAGCTTTTTTCTTGGGATAACGGCGTACCCAGATGGGAGCTAAAGTAACATTTTCTAGAATAGTTAAATGGGGAAACAAATTAAATTGTTGAAACACCATTCCCACTTCCCGACGAATAGCTTCAATATTTTTTAGATCATGGGAAAGCTCAATCCCATCAATATTAATTGAGCCTTTTTGATAAGCTTCTAAGGCATTAAAAGTCCGAATAAAGGTAGATTTTCCAGAACCCGATGGCCCCATAATTACTACTACTTCTCCTTGATGGACAGTTAAACTCACACCCCGCAGAACATGAAATTTATTGTCATACCATTTCTCGACATTTTCCGCCACGATTACCGACTTGGCTGCTGTATCTACGTAACTATTTATTTTGCCGTTGGTTTCATTGATGCTGTGGGTCATGGTTTTATCCTAGGGTTAGAGATTCTATGAGTTAGAGATTTTATAAAAATAGAAGAATTTTGGAGAAATTTGAGGGGGAATGAAAAATGCCTGTTAGTTAATAAAGAGTATTTCATCAATTCTCCCCTCTTTTGAAGTGGGGCAGAGGGGGATCCTTTTGTGATGTTTTTCATCGCTTACCTACTCCTAAATTAACTTCTAACTGCTTACTAGCTAGAGACATAGCAGAGCAGCAGATTAAATAAATGATACCGACAAATAAATATACTTCAGCAAATCTGCCTAAAAATACTGGATTTGCCAGAATATTTCGGGAAATTCCAGTTAGCTCAACTAAACCTACTACTGCTAATAGTGAAGTGTCTTTGAATAAACTTAAAAATAGATTCATCAAAGCAGGAATCACTGCCCTAAGAGCCTGAGGCATCACGATTAAGTACAAACTCAGGGGAGTATTTAAACCCAAAGCACTGGCAGCTTCTCCTTGACCTTTAGGAATAGCCTGTAAACCTCCCCGGATTGCTTCAGCTAGGTAGGCAGAAGTGAAGATAGTTAAACCGGCGATCGCCCGCACCACTCGATCGATTCGCCACTCCCCCGGCAAAATCAGGGGCAGCATCACCTGAGCCGCAAATAAAATTCCCACCAAGGGCAAACCCCGAAATATCTCAATATAAGCTACGGAAAAAAACTTTACTACGGGTAAACTACTCTGCCTGCCCAGGGCAAAAATAATGCCCAAA
Source organism: Coleofasciculaceae cyanobacterium OTE_70_metabat_329 (assembly GCA_031374985.1). Taxonomy (GTDB): domain Bacteria; phylum Cyanobacteriota; class Cyanobacteriia; order Cyanobacteriales; family JAAUUE01; genus JAAUUE01. The sequence goes on from JANMHD010000014.1 coordinate 7,463, forward strand.
GGAAAAGATAAAGTAATACTAATAGATGCCATAAATACTGTTAACAATAAACCATTCCATAGGTCTGTTCCTACAGTTTGCAGGCCAAAGCCCCCGGCTAGTAACCACAGATTTACCAAAAAGGAAACCAGCCATGCCACCCCAATTAAAGTGCCAATATTAGGAACTTTTCTGACTCCTACTCTGCCCAAAAAACAACCACCCAAACCTAGACAAATAAGTCCTAAAATAAACATTTTTGAATTAGGTTCTAGGGGTAGAAAAATTACTCCAAAAGCTAAGATACCAATACCAATTAATGTGTTGCGATCGAACCCAATTTGGTGATTACCTTCTGGTTCTTTGCTGAGGGTCAACATACCCCAAGTTAAACCTCCTAGGGTAACGACTATGGCAGCAATAATCCAGGTTCTCCAGTATTGACTCGCCGGAAATCTTCCTACCATAAATAGGGGCAGATTAGCCGGAATTACATCCCATTTAGCAATAGTAGTTACCCACTGGATAAAGCCCACTGCAACATTAAAAACTATCAAACCAATACCAACAGTTAAAAGGCTATTAAACCAGCCATCAAACAGATTTTTCTTAACCCAAGCCACAATATTGACAACTGGGGTCGGTGGAGCAATAGGAAGGGTAGATTGGGTTGTCATAGATATTATCTCTCTTTGATCTGGACAGAGCTATTAAGAGTATTCATTGCTAGAGCTATAACTAAATTAATTAATAAGTAGGTAGCCATAATCATTAAAACTATTTCGATCGCTCTCCCGGTTTGATTAAGAATTGTGGAGGAAACTGCATAAACATCTGGGAAACCAATGGCGATCGCTAAACTAGAATTCTTACAAAGGTTTAAATATTCACTAGTGAGGGGCGGAATCATCACCCGCAGTGCTTGGGGAAATATAATGAGGCGCATCAAAATACCAGAATTTAGACCCAGAGCTTTGGCTGCTTCCCATTGCCCCTTGGCCACCGATTGAATTCCTGCCCGGACAATCTCTGAAACAAAAGCTCCGGTATAGAACACTAATCCCAAAACTACGGAACAATATTCAGCTGATAAACTCAATCCTCCGTTAACTTTGTTACTTTCCGTAAACACCGGGAAACTCCATTGCAGACCAAAAATAAATAGAACTAAGGCTGCTACTCCCATCCCCAAGAGGACTAGGAGCAAATTTTGCCCCGATGCCCCCTGCTCTACCATAATTTTGATGCGTTGTTGCCAAACAAAAAAGGCAGCGATCGCTAAAGCTACTAAACCTAGTAAGGATAACCATGCTGTTGTACTATCCCCCAACCAAGGTAATGCTAACCCCCGATTTGATATATAAAACGAACCTAAAATTCCAATCCGGTTTTCTACCTTAGGGAAATTAGAGAATACAGCAAAATACCAAAATAATAATTGCAAAAGAATCGGTGTATTCCGAAATAAATCCACATAAGTTGAGACGGTTTTCTGGACTAACCAATTATTAGAAAATCTAGCAATCCCCGCAGCAATTCCCAAAATTGTGGTCAGGATTACCCCAATAATCATCACCTTCAGAGAATTAAGAACCCCTACCAGAAAAGCTCTACCGTAGGCATCTTGAGATTGAAAAGGAATTAAATATTCTCCAATATCAAAGGATGCCTGAGAACCTAAAAAGTCGAACCCAAAGAGACTCCCCCGTTTCGCCATATTCAAGCGGAGATTAAACAGGAAAAAATCAGCTATTACTAATACAGCAATGATGGCAAGGACTTGAAAAGTGATTTTCCAGAAGCGATCGTCTCGCCATAAAGGGACTTTAGTTATACTCATATTTTTTTAGGTAAGGGCGCAAGGTTTTTGTCCCTCGATAAACGTAATACTTTACGCCCTTAATAGATGAGCTACTTAAGCTCTGTTTACTATTCAATAAAACTTCTTAGCGGAAGGGAGGAGCATACATTAAACCACCATTATTCCAGAGATTGTTGATACCTCTAGGAAGATTTATTTTGCTGCCAGTACCCACGTTCCGTTC
>JANMHD010000028.1:0-24954 GCA_031374985.1 Coleofasciculaceae cyanobacterium OTE_70_metabat_329
TCTAGAAAAGTTGCAATTACGTACTCTACTTCCCCCAAGGAATTAAAAATAGGATTTGCCATAACTTCTAGAGCAACTATGCGATCGGGGCGGTGTACCTCCATATCCTCTACGTGGACTTTTTCCCCTGCTAAAGCTAAACAACTGGGTAGCTCCTCCAAGGGATAGGGTTGTTGGGTAGTGGAACGATAGATCTGAAATGCTTGAGGAAGTTCTTCAACTTTCTCCGCTTTGGGGCTGGGAGATTGGGTTAACAATTCCTTGCCTGACTGATTGACATACACTAAATCTCCCTTGGCATTATGGACAGCAATCCCTACCGAGGCAGCATCCAGAAACCGGGTCAGACGATCGTTACCCCGATCAAGAGCTTCACTGGCTGAGATATTATCCAATTCCTGTACCAGAAGCGATGATACTAACTCTTTGACACTAGCCGGGGTGGCTTCCCAGTCGGCGATCGAAATCTGTTCAAGGCTGTGGGGGTGTTGTTTTGCCATAGCTATTAAGTCCACCAAAAATCTGACCAAGGTTATCTGGCACTAGATACTACTATACTCTGACCGAATAACTGGGATATAAACCCCATCCTTACTAGAAAGGCTTTGATTGCTAATATTATACTTGGCGAAATATCTAAATCATCTCCATAATAAAAGGATGAAAATAACATATCAGTATCAAATCTATCCCTAGACCGACAAAGAAATTTAGCCAGACTTTTTGGTTGTGTCTGAGGGGCATATAATAATGCCCTATTTCTAGTGAGAAAGTGTAAGACTTCAGTAGAGGCTGTCCCCGTGGAGCCGTCAACTCAAGTAGAAGTAGTGTTGTTGATGGGTGCCTTACGCTTCGTTAATACTTGGGGCAATTTGTGTCAAAATGTAAAGCGTGCAAGTAATTTTTGATTTAACCACAATTAAAACGCCAACGGCGATCGCTCTCGGTAACTTTGATGGCATTCATCGAGGGCACAACTTGGTGATCGCCGCAGCACTTGATAAATCTCTTCCCCAGGCCCATAGCACCTTGGTGACCTTTCATCCCCATCCCCGACAGTTTTTCTCCGGCGCTGCTCATAGTCTTTTAACTCCCCTGCCCGAAAAAATTGCCTACCTAGAAAGCTTGGGCCTAGAGCAAGTAGTATTACTCCCCTTCAACCAAAAACTTGCTGCCCTCACCCCCTCGGAATTTGTGGCAGAAATCTTAGTCAAGCAACTACAAGCAAGCCAAGTAAGCGTCGGGTCAAATTTTCATTTTGGGTGCGATCGTAGTGGCAATGCCCAAGACCTAGAAAGATTAGCCAACCACCACGGCATCTATACCAAAATCATCCCTCTACAAAACCTACCTATCCCCCCAGATTTAGAGCCAAATCTACTCCCTAGCCTCCCTAGCCACGAATATCCCCGCATCTCTTCTTCTAGCATCCGCCATCACCTAACTTTGGGACATATCCGCACTGCTAATCTCCTTTTGGGGCGTGCTTATACTTTGCAGGGAAATGTGATCAAAGGTAAACAAATAGGCAGAACGATCGGCTTCCCTACGGCTAATTTAGATATTCCCCTAGATAAATTCTTGCCTAGGTATGGAGTTTATGCAGTAATAGTAGTCTTGGAAAATCAGCGATTACGGGGAGTAATGAATGTGGGCGTTCGCCCCAGCGTTGCGGAGCAATATCGACCAACCATCAAACCAGATGGGAATGAAGAAAAACTACCCACAGTGGAAGTACATTTGCTAGACTGGCAGGGAGATTTATACGGGAAAACCCTAATAGTAGAGCTAATCGAATTTCTCCGCCCCGAGCAAAAATTTTCCTCCCTTGATGCCCTCAAAGCTCAAATAGCTAAAGATGCAGAAGCAGCACGACTAATCAAAAATTCCCCTCATCCCCCAGCCCCTTCTTCCGCAGGAGAAGGAGAGTAAGGGGAACAAGATTGACTATAATGACAGACAAAGTTCATCACTAAGGCAAGTTATGACCTATACCCAACTCCGTCGCCCCCCTATTACTTGGGAGATCCTCCCGGAAGATTTTATCCTGCCCGATGATCCTGCGGAAAATAATCTCCAACCCTTACTTGCTGCCGCCCTCCGAGAATCTCTTGAATTAGGAGGACTAATCCTAGCCACAGATATAATCGCCACAAATTTTGGACTCTGTGCCACAGTAGAGGGGAAAACTATTGTCAAAGCCCCTGACTGGCTGTGGGTGCGAGAAACCCACTCTATCCCAGAAGGCAAAATTCGCCGTAGCTACACTCCTCATATTGAAGGAGCCATACCGCTAGTAGTTATGGAGTTTATCTCCCATACTGATGGCGGGGAATATTCTATTAATCCCCACTACCCTTACGGTAAATGGTATTTTTATGAGCAGATCCTCCAAGTACCTATTTATGTAATTTTTCATCCGGAAACTGGAGAATTAGACCTTTATCGCCTAGATACAGAGGGCTACGAAAAACAGAACCCAGATAAAGATAACTATTATTGGCTAGCAGAGATTGGTTTATATTTAGGCACATGGCGGGGTAAAAGAATGGAAATGACAGCTAATTGGCTCCGCTGGTGGGATAGCTCAGGCAACCTCCTCTGGTGGGGTAAAGAATTAGTAGAGCAAGAACGTCAACGGGCTGAACTAGAAAACCAACGAGCAGAGCAGGAGTATCAACGAGCAGAACAGGAACGCCAACGAGTGGAACAAGTGACAACAGAACTTGAGCAAGAACGCAACTCAAGACGATTATTAGCAGAAAAACTTCGGGAATTGGGGATTGATCCTACTCAGCTATCTTAAATAAAAACCTATGCAAGAAAAAATTACCCAACTCACGGCTAATCTAGGGCAGACTATTGTTGGCAAGGCTGAAGCGATCGAACTCGTCCTCATCGCTATGCTGGCAGGAGGTCATGTATTGCTAGAAGATGTACCGGGAGTAGGAAAAACTCTCTTGGCCAAAAGTTTGGCGAAATCGATCGCTGGAACTTTTGGCCGGATTCAATGTACACCAGATTTATTACCAACAGATATTACTGGCACAAATATCTGGAACCCCAACACACGAGAATTTGAATTTCTTCCCGGCCCCGTGTTTAGTAATATTCTTCTCACCGATGAAATTAATCGAGCCACACCCCGCACCCAGTCTGCCCTGCTAGAAGTGATGGAAGAAAAGCAGGTAACGATCGATAATCAATCCCGCCTTGTCCCCAGACCATTTTTTGTGATTGCGACTCAGAACCCCATCGAGTACCAAGGTACATTTCCCCTACCAGAGGCGCAGATGGATCGCTTCATTCTTTCCCTGAGCTTGGGCTATCCCACTGCTGATGAGGAACTAGCAATGCTGCAACTGCACCAAGAAAACCGACAACTGACAGAAATAAAAGCCTGTCTATCTTTGGGAGAAATACAGGAATTGAGAAACCTAGTCAGTCAAGTTAAGGTCGAACTATCTTTGCAACAATATATAGTCAATTTAGTCCGTGCTTCTAGAGAAGATGAAGAAATTACCCTGGGTGTTAGTCCTAGAGGAACCGTAGCCCTACAAAAAACTGCCCAAGCTTTGGCCTTCCTTCGGGGCAGAGACTACACTACTCCCGATGATGTTAAATTCCTAGCTCCTTACGTGTTGTGCCATCGATTAATTCCGGCCGGGGGAAAACGAGCTAAGGTGGTAGTCGATCGCTTACTCAGGACGGTGGCAGTATGATGCTTAAGGGACAAAAATTGTGGACTAAGTTGGTGTTGATCCTACTGTTGTTAGTAGGCAGTATAGTTTTAGGGCAGGGCATTGCCGCCGCCACAAGTACTCCTTTACAAGTAGCCCAGGTTAATCCACCTAGTCCTAATCCGCTATCTAGTCCTAGTCCAAGTTCTAATCTTAGTTCTAACCAAAGGGCGATCCAAGAAGCAATAGCTAATACTCCCACTACAGATTTAATTCCCAAACGCTACGAACAGAGTCTGCAAATATACCTTGCTAACTGTAGTGGCTGTCATCTTGCCCTCCCTGCCGAACTCTTTCCTAAACAAACTTGGCAGCGCCTCCTAGAAAATACTAACCAACACTACGAAGCTCAGTTACCACCTATGTCGGGAGTAGAAATCACTTTAATATGGAACTATTTGGGTACGTTTTCTAGAAATGCAGCGATCGAGGACAGAATACCTTTTCAGTCCAGAGATTCCCGATTTTTTAAAGCTCTACATCCCGGAGTCAGATTTCCCGAACCCGTAAAAGTCACCACCTGTATTAGTTGTCATCCTAGTGCCGCAGAGTTTAATTTCCGTCGTCTTCAGGAGTCTTAAAAGCTTATTTTCTATGGAGAAATCACTTTATTTCAAGAAGCATTGGAGACTATCTATATTCTTGTGCCTAATGGGGATTTTAGCTGGAGAATTAATTAGCCATTTAGAATCAGATATTCTTTGGTTTACCGAAGTTGGCTATTTATCAGTGTTTTGGCAGAAGTTAGTAACTCAAATAGTTTTAGCTGTAGTAGTTTTAGGAATTTCCCTAACTTTTTTTTGGGGAAATTTAACATTAGCCAATCGTCTTAAATATTCCTCTGGTAGCTTAGAAAATTTGCCTAGTAATCTGAAAATTACCTCCAAAGTTACCCCTAAATTTAGTCTCCAAATTAAACTGCGATCGCTCCTCCCCTTAACCATCGCCCTCTGCCTAGCTACTAGTCTTTTAGTGTGGTATTACAGTCGAGTTTTAATTAGTCTTTACCTAGCTGATTTTAACTTTGTTGATCATCCCCCTTTGCCAAAAATTGGCTTGGCCGAATTTCCTGCATTAGGGTCTGGCTTGGGGAATAGTTTATTGAAGGGATTATTATTTCTAATTATTCCTTTTTTCTGCCTAGTTAAAACTAAATTTATGCTGAGAGCGATCGCTCTTTTTTTCAGCCTTACTTTTACTACTATTCTTACAACTAACTGGGCAAGATTTCTACAATTTATTAATCCCACACCCTTTAATCAGGTCGAACCCCTATGGCAAATTGATATTAGTTTTTATGTATTTAGATTACCAGAACTAGAGTTAGGCAAATTTTGGTTATTAGGTCTCTCGGCCTATGGCTTAATCGCTACTCTTCTTACCTATCTTCTTTCTAATAATAGCCTCTCTAATGGCAAATTTCTGGGTTTTTCCTCTCCTCAACTTAGGCATTTAGCTGGCTTAGGGAGTTGTTTAAGCGGAGGACTAATTTTTAACTTTTGGTTGTCCTGCCTCCATATTCTATATTCTACAAGAGGCGCAAACTATGGAGCAAATTATACTGATTATCATGTAGTATTACCCATCACTATAAGTTTAAGTATTTTTAGTGCTATTCTCACTCTAGCTCTAGGCTATTATGCCCTCAACTATCGAGCAGCTCCTAAACTAAACCGATTCTTAATTTATGGAGCTACTTTTTGTATTGGAGTAGGGACGATCGCTAACTTTACTCTCCCCTCTCTATTTCAGAAATTAGCTGTAGAACCCAATGAATTAGCTAGAGAATCACCCTATATTCAAAATACTATTAATCTTACTCGTTTAGCCTACGATCTTAATAATATTGAGTCAAAACCTTTTATTCCTACTCCCAATCTTACTTGGGCAGAACTCCAGAAAAATGATTTAACCATTGAAAATATTCGCCTCTGGGATAAGCGTCCCCTATTAATTGCCCTCAGACAACTACAACAAATTCGTCTCTACTATAAACTAGCGGATGCAGATATCGATCGCTATATTTTACCCACTAATAGCCCTAATTCCAACACTCCCCCTACATCTAATCCCAGCAAGGTAGCCAGTAATCTCCTAAGGAATTCTCCCCTTCCCAATAGCAGTCAGCAGGTCATGATTACAGCACGGGAACTAGACCAAGAATCCTTGCCTGCTCAGGCACAAACTTGGGTGAATCGGCATTTAATTTACACTCATGGCTATGGTTTTACAATCAATCCAGTAAATCGATTTGATGCGGGGGGACTGCCAGATTATTTGGTCAAAGATATTGGTAGTGGTGATGGAAAACAAGGAGATTTATGGACAGCAGATGAGGCAATTCGTCAAAAAATTCCTATTGATAAACCCAGAATTTATTATGGAGAATTAACTAATAACTATGTGATGACAGAAACTAATTTCCCCGAGCTAGATTATCCCCTCGGTGATCAAAATGTTTATAATAATTATTCTGGGGTTGGAGGTACTTCTCTAAACTCTTTCTGGAAACGAATAATTTTTGCTTGGCGGTTACGAGATTGGCAGATTTTATTTACCAATACTTTTACTCCTAAGACTAAACTCCTCTGGCGACGAAATATCAGTCAGCGAGTCCGAGAAATTGCCCCTTTTCTGAAGTACGACAAAGACCCCTATTTAGTAGTAGCTGATATTATCTCTAGCCAGTCAGCAGGTAATCAAGAGATTAATCAAGAAAGTAGTAATTTATTTTGGATTATTGATGCTTATACCATTAGCGATCGCTATCCCTACGCAGATCCAGGAAAAAATTCTTTTAACTACATTCGTAACTCGGTCAAAGTAGTAATTGATGCTTATCATGGCACGGTTAAATTTTATATTGCCTATCCTGAAGATCCGATTATTCAAACTTGGCAAAGGATTTTTCCCAATTTATTTCAACCCATGGCCGCCATGCCCCAAGCCTTGCGATCGCACCTCCGCTATCCAGTAGATTTATTCAGCATCCAGTCTCAACTCCTCCTCGACTATCACATGACCGATGCCAAGGTATTCTACAACCGAGAAGATCAATGGCAGGTTCCCAGAGAAATCTATGGCGACAAACCCCAGCAAGTTGACCCCTACTATTTAATTATGAAATTACCAGAGGCAAATACAGAAGAATTTACCCTTCTCTTGCCTTTTACTCCCACTCAGCGAAATAATATGATTTCATGGTTAGCCGCCCGCTCTGATGGGGATAACTACGGGAAATTACTCCTCTATAGATTCCCTAAGCAACAACTAACCTTTGGCCCTGAACAAATTGATACTAGAATCAACACTGATCCAGCTATTTCTCAACAGATATCTCTCTGGAACCGTCAAGGAGCCAAGGCAATCCAAGGTAATCTCCTAGTCATCCCCATTGAAAATTCCTTGCTTTACGTAGAACCTATATATCTAGAGGCAGAGCAAAATAACTTACCTTCTTTAGTGCGAGTAGTAGTTGCCTATGATAATCAACTAGTGATGGCAGAAAATCTCAGACAAGGTTTAGAAAAAATCTTTTTGAACAAGTCTTAGTTTAAAAAACATAAAAGTTATAAATATTACTTAGACTAACTACCTGTAGATAAACTATAAGCTTAATATTTTAGGAATATTTATACATGAAACTCGATGAAGTTGTCCCTTGGGGTAGAACCTTAGAAGAATACAAGGCAATGTTTAGTTTGTCAGAAACAGATCTAAACGCAAAGATTCTTGGATGTGGTGATGGCCCCGCTAGTTTTAATGCCGAAATGACTAAGCGAGAACATACGGTTGTCTCTATTGATCCAATTTATCAATTTTCATCTGCACAAATTGAGCAACGTGTTCAAGCTACCTATGAACCAGTCATTTCCCAGGTAAAGCAAAATTCTAGCCATTATATTTGGAAAAACTTTCGAGATGCAGATGAGCTTGGCAAGGCTCGTCTTAAGGCAATGGAAACATTTTTATTAGACTATGAATCTGGAAAAGCTGCCGGGCGATATTTATACCAGTCTCTGCCAACCCTAAAATTTGTTGATGACCAATTTGATTTGTGCTTATGCTCTCATTTACTTTTCTTGTATTCAGAACAGTTATCGCTTGATTTTCATATCGCTTCGATTTGTGAGCTACTGAGGATTGCTTTAGAAGTCCGAATTTTTCCCCTACTTAAACTGGATGGTGAGCTATCCCCTTACGTTGAAATAGTTTTGGAGGAATTATCAAATAAAGATTTGAGTGTAAAAGTTGAATCTGTAGCCTATGAGTTTCAGAAGGGCGGGAACCAAATGTTGAGAATCAGAAAATCCCCTCTATAAGCGATCGTCCTACAACAACGCCCTATAACAATGCACCCATGCACACCTACCATAAACAGTTACTCAGTTGTGATGCAAAGGCGATCAGCATCGGGAGTGAAAATTATTAGTCCAGCCAACAAAAAAATATTTTTTAAAGCATAGACATATTCCCAAGAATGTTTTATAGTAATGGACTGTGACCAAATTACGCTATTGAATTTATTTTTAACTATAAATTCGCTTAAGGTTTCAGCCTGTGGATACTGGAGGGTTACTTCCCAAGTCCCTAGAAACCATAACGTAAAATTTCTTAGTCAGTCCCTGAATCAAAATTCAATCCTAGATTGCATCAGACTCTGAACAATCTTAAAACTGACTCACGAAAATTACTATTGCTAAAGTTATCATCTGTGGGTTGACCCTAGAAATTCTGTTGGAATGATCTTGGTCTTCTTTTAGAAAGAACTAAAGTAAATAATGTGGGTTTAGTATGGGATTCCTTTGAGAAGCCCCCATATTTACCTGCTTACTAATATTAATGATTAAGGAGTAACCCGTGTCTATTGGTATTCTTGGCACTAAATTGGGAATGACCCAGATTTTCGACCAAACAGGGAAAGCTGTTCCTGTTACGGTTGTACAAGCTGGTCCCTGCCATATCACTCAGGTCAAAACAGAAGCTACCGATGGCTATACTGCTGTGCAGTTGGGCTACGGTGAGGTCAAAGAAAAAGCTCTCAGTCAACCAGAGAAAGGTCACTTGGCAAAATCTGAAGCCCCCTTCCTAAAGCACCTTCATGAATATCGTCTCGATGATGTTAGCTCCTACGAATTGGGTTCTAACGTAAAGGCAGATATTTTCACTGCTGGCCAATTGGTAGATGTAGTAGGCACCAGTATTGGTAAGGGCTTTGCTGGCTATCAAAAAAGACATAACTTTGCTCGTGGTCCCATGTCCCACGGTTCTAAGAACCACCGTCAACCCGGTTCTACTGGTGCAGGAACTACCCCCGGTAGAACCTATCCGGGAAAAAGAATGGCAGGACGTTTGGGGGGAGCTAGAACCACTATTAAAAAATTAACTGTAATTCGAGTAGATAGCGATCGCGACCTAATTCTAATTAAAGGTGCGATTCCCGGCAAGCCCGGTGCTTTGATTAATATCTTACCCACAAAAATTGTGGGATATAAATAGACTCTGATAAGTTCTTTACTTAATAGATTCTTTATTTGTAATTTATTCCTAGATTTTCTAGAAATCCTCAAGCAATCAGCAATTGCAATCACAATTATGGTCAACTGTATAGTTAAAAATTGGCAAGGTGAAGAAGCAGGTACTACTGCTTTGGAATTAAAAGTGGCAAAGCCGGAAACCGCTGCCCACATTGTTCACCGTTCTCTAGTCCGGCAACTAAATAACCAGCGTCAAGGCACAGTTTCCACCAAAACCAGAGCTGAAGTCAGTGGTGGTGGTCGCAAGCCTTGGAAACAAAAAGGAACTGGTAGAGCTAGAGCTGGTTCTAACCGTTCTCCCCTCTGGCGGGGTGGTGGTGTCACCTTTGGACCCAAGCCCAAAGAATATGACATCAAAATGAATCGCAAGGAAAGAAGATTAGCTCTGCGGACTGCTTTAGTTAGTCGTAGTGAAGATTTGATCGTGGTGGAAAATTTTGACGAGCAATTACCCAGACCAAAAACTAAGGAGTTTGTCCAAGCGATGGGACGCTGGGGTGTGGGGCTAGAAGATAAAGTGCTATTGATTCTGACGGAAGTAGCGGAATCAGTGAATCTATCTACTAAAAACGTACAGCGTGTCAAACTCATTAACGCCAATAGCCTCAATGTCTATGACATTCTCAAGGCTGACAAAATTGTTGTCACCCCTGCTGCTTTGACCAAGATTCAAGAAGTGTATACCGATTAAGAGATAAACCTATGGGCAGATTTGTCGACAGAGTTAATAAAGCCGATCGAGATTTACCGGATTTAATCATCCGCCCGATCGTTACAGAAAAGGCAACTATTGCCTTGGAGCAAAACAAGTACACCTTTGAAGTTGTTCTAAAAGCTACCAAACCCCAAATCAAAGCAGCCGTTCAAAGCCTCTTTGATGTCAAGGTAGCTAGTGTCAACACCATGACCAAGCCCCCCAAAACCAAACGGGTTGGCAAGTATCTAGGCTTCAAACCCCGGTACAAAAAAGCGATCGTCACCCTTGCTCCCGGTAGCTCGATCGTCCTATTCCCCGAAGTGTAAATTATCAATCTAAACCTGAGAAAACTATGGGCATTCGTACCTTCAGACCCTATACTCCCGGTACCCGACAAGCCAGTGTATCGGACTTTGCGGAAATTACTCGGTCAGAGCCAGAAAAATCCCTGACCACCCACAAACACAATCCTAAGGGACGTAATAATCGGGGTGTTATTACCTGCCGTCACCGGGGTGGTGGTCACAAGCGCCTTTACCGGATGATTGACTTCAAGCGCAATAAGCTGAATATCGAAGCGAGGGTAGCGGAAATTGAATACGACCCCAATCGGAACGCCAGAATTGCTCTCCTCCATTATCGTGATGGGGAAAAACGTTATATTCTTCATCCCCTAGGTTTGGTAGTAGGAGCGATCGTCATTGCTGGACCTGATGCTCCCTACGAAATTGGAAATGCTCTGCCTTTAGGTAAGATTCCGTTAGGTACTAGTGTCCATAACGTAGAACTCCAAATTGGTAGAGGAGCGCAAATTGTCCGTTCTGCTGGAGCCGTAGCTCAGGTAGTTGCTAAAGAAGGTGGCTATGTCACCCTCAAATTGCCTTCTGGGGAAGTTCGCATGATTCGCCAAGAATGCTACGCCACCATTGGCCAAGTAGGAAACATAGAACACCGGAATATCAGTTTAGGGAAAGCAGGTCGGACTCGCCACCGGGGTCGCCGTCCCGCAGTTCGGGGTAGTGTAATGAACCCAGTGGATCACCCCCATGGTGGTGGTGAAGGTCGTGCTCCCATTGGTCATGCTCGACCTCTGACTCCTTGGGGTAAACCTGCCTTGGGTAAGAAAACTAGAAAGCCCAAGAAGCAAAGTACGGCTTTAATTGTACGTCGTCGTCGGAAGTCTTCCAAACGGGGTCGGGGCGGTCGTCAGAGCTAATTAATCTTTGGGGTGGGTAGGTGTTTAATCTATTTACCCCGTCCTAACTAGAAAATACTAAAGTCATGGAAAAGTTATGAGTCGTTCCTTAAAAAAAGGTCCTTTTGTGGCCGATAGCTTACTTAAAAAAATAGAAGTTCTCAATACTAAAGGGGAAAAGCAAGTTATCAAAACTTGGTCTAGAGCTTCTACAATCCTGCCTTTGATGGTGGGTCACACGATCGCTGTCCACAACGGCCGTCAGCATATTCCTATCTATGTCAATGACCAAATGGTGGGTCATAAACTAGGAGAGTTTGCGCCTACTCGTACCTTTAAGGGGCATGGGAAGGGTGACAAGCGTGCAGGTCGTTAATAATTAACCTCCTTAATTTCCTAAATTAATCCCTAGAAAATAGCCCATAACTAAGCTAATCCTTAAAATAATCCTATGGCTGTAAACACTCAAGAAGAAGTAAAAGCGATCGCCCGCTTTATCCGTATGTCTCCCTACAAGGTCAGACGAGTCCTTGACCAAATTCGGGGCAGAAGCTACCGGGAGTCCCTAATTATTTTAGAATTTATGCCCTACCGAGCTTGTGAGCCTATTCTGAAGCTACTCCGTTCAGCAGCGGCGAATGCAGAACATAACAACGGGTATGACCGTAGCACCCTAGTAGTTAGCACTGCTTTTGCAGATGGTGGACCTAGCCTCAAGCGGTTTAGACCCAGAGCGCAGGGGAGAGCTTTCCAAATTCGTAAGCCCACTTGCCACATTACTATTGCTGTAGCTCCCCAAGAAAGCTAGGCAATCCAGCCATCAACCGACTAAACACCCAGTAATGGCAGATTAATCAAAAAGATCATTATCAAAAAGATTAAAGGAAAAACCCTATGGGACAGAAGATAAATCCAATTGGTTTCCGGTTGGGAATTACTCAAGAGCATCGCTCCCGCTGGTACGCCGACAACAAACGCTACCCCAAGCTCCTCCAAGAAGACTATGCCATCCGCCAGTATATAGAAAAAAATCTTGCCACTGCTGGGATATCTCAAGTCCGCATTGAACGGAAAGCCGATCAAATCGATCTAGAAGTTCATACAGCCCGTCCGGGGGTTGTGGTGGGTCGGGGTGGTACAGGAATTGACACTCTACGCTCCGGGCTACAAACGGAACTAGGTGGCAACCGCCAAATTCGAATTAATGTAATTGAAGTCCAGCGGGTAGATGCTGATGCTGGTTTAGTAGCAGAATTTATTGCCCAACAGCTAGAGCGCCGAGTTTCCTTTCGGAAGATTGTTCGTCAAGCAATCCAGAGAGCTCAAAAAGCCGAAGTTCAAGGGATCAAAATCCAAGTTGGTGGTCGACTGAATGGGGCAGAAATTGCTCGATCAGAGTGGACAAGAGAAGGTCGAGTTCCCCTCCACACCCTCCGGGCAGACATTGACTATGCTTACCGCACTGCTAAAACTGTCTATGGAATTTTGGGAGTGAAAATCTGGATTTTCAAGGGTGAAATTATCCCCGGACAAGAAGATGTCACCGCTGCTAATAATGCACCTCCTAAACAGCGTCAGAAGCAAAGGCGACAAAAGTTTGAAGACCTCTAGATTTAATTTGGGGCAGTTATCTTCCTCTAACTAGATGTATCTAATAATTAATAACTTCTACTTAATGATCAATTATGCTCAGTCCTAAGCGTACAAAATTCCGTAAACAACAACGGGGCAGGATGGCCGGTCTTGCCCACCGAGGTAGCGATATTAGCTTTGGAGACTTTGCCCTCCAAGCGATCGAACCATCCTGGATCACTGCCAGACAGATTGAAGCTGGTCGCCGAGCCATGACTCGTTATATCCGTCGGGGTGGCAAAATTTGGATTCGCATCTTCCCTGACAAACCCGTTACTATGCGTCCCGCCGAAACTCGGATGGGTTCTGGTAAAGGTAACCCAGAATTTTGGGTAGCAGTAGTCAAACCTGGTCGGATCCTCTACGAAATTGGTGGTGTAACTGAAGAAATTGCCAGAGAAGCCATGCGTCTGGCAGCCAACAAATTACCAATTAAAACTAAATTTATTACCCGCCCACCCGCAGTAATAGAGTCAGCAGTAGCAGAACAGGAGTAGATAGATGCCACTAGCAAAAATAGCCGATGCCCGAAAACTAAATGCAGAGGAGCTTGCCACCGAGATTCTTACAGCCAAGAAACAGCTATTTGAACTACGGTTCAAAAAAGCTACCCAAGCAGAAGTTAAACCCCACGAATTTAAGCACCTGCGCCACAAAATTGCCCAGATGTTCACCGTCGAAGCAGAGCAGAAAAAAGCTAAATCGGCTGTAGATTCAGTAACGGAATAGTTAGTTAACTTAATTACCCCTATTACCTAATAACTAAACCAAATATCTAATTAGAGACTATGACAGTTAAAGAAAAAGTCGGGTTAGTAGTCAGCGACAAAATGCAAAAAACCGTAGTGGTGGCAGTGGAAAACCGCTCTCCTCACCCTAAGTACGGCAAGATTGTAGTCAAGACTAAGCGATATAAAGCCCATGACGAAGAAAACAAATGTCAGGCAGGTGATCAAGTCCGAATTCAAGAAACCCGCCCCCTCAGCAAAACCAAGCGCTGGCAAGTAGTGGAAATTCTTGTGACGAAAAAAAATAAGTAGTTATTGGGTGATGGAGCTAGATAACAACTTTTGATATCTTTGGACTAAATCACTTATTAATTCAATTACCTTAAACTACCGAAAATCATGATTCAACAGGAAACTTACCTAAATGTAGCTGACAACAGTGGCGCGCGCAAACTCCTGTGTATTCGCGTCTTGGGGGGCGGTCGTACCTACGGTGGGGTAGGGGATGTAATTATTGCCGTGGTTAAGGATGCTATCCCTAACCAAGCAGTAAAAAAATCCGATGTCGTCCGGGCTGTAATTGTCCGCACTCGCAAAGCCCTACGGCGGGATACAGGAGATAGCATTCGTTTTGATGACAATGCGGCTGTAATTATCAATGCTGATGGCAATCCCCGTGGCACCCGTGTTTTTGGCCCTGTGGCTAGGGAACTCCGGGATAAGAACTTTACCAAAATCGTCTCCTTAGCACCGGAGGTACTATAAATGGCAACTAAAACTACACGTAAAAACAAAAAGCCTGTTCGCTTTAGAATGCATGTCAAGAAGGGTGATACTGTCCAAATTATTTCTGGGCGTGACAAGGGCAAAGTGGGAGAAATCTTATTGACTCTTCCCAAACTCAGTCAAGTAGTGGTTAAAGGCGTGAATGTGAAAACCAAACATGTCAAGCCTCAACAGGAAGGGGAAAAGGGACAAATTACGACTTTGGAATTTCCGATCCATAGCTCTAATGTCATGCTCTACTCTAACAAGGAAAAAATCGCTAGCCGGGTTTGCTATACCTTTACTGAGGATGGTCGGAAGGTACGTAAACTCAAGAAAACTGGAGAAATTATTGATTAGTAATCTAGTTAATAATTGACCACATAATTAACAATTATTTCTAAACCAATGAGTAGATTAAAAACTCTCTATCAAGAGAATATAGTCCCTAAACTAACGGAACAGTTTGGCTATAAGAATGTTCACGAAGTTCCTAAAGTGATTAAAATTACTGTAAACCGGGGTTTGGGAGATGCCTCCCAAAATGCTAAGGCTCTGGAATCTTCTTTAACGGAGATTGCCACGATCGTCGGGCAGAAGCCTGTGATTACTAGAGCAAAGAAAGCGATCGCTGGATTTAAGATCCGGGAAGGAATGCCTGTGGGGATGATGGTTACCCTCCGAGCAGAGAAAATGTACAATTTTTTGGATCGGTTAATTAATCTTTCCCTGCCGAGGATTCGTGACTTCCGGGGGATTAGTCCCAAGAGTTTTGATGGTCATGGCAACTACAGCCTAGGCATTAAAGAACAACTCATTTTTCCAGAGATTGAGTACGACAGTATTGACCAAATCCGGGGTATGGACATTTGTATTGTCACCACCGCCGCAACTGATGCTGAAGGTCGGGCGCTGCTGAAGGAAATGGGAATGCCTTTTCGGGAAAGTTAGTAAGTTAAAGGGGGAAAAATGGCGGCAACCGATACAATTTCAGATATGCTGACACGCATTCGTAACGCCGGAATGGTGCGGCATCAGACTACAGACGTTCCATCTACAAAAATGACCCGCAGTATTGCTGAGGTGTTGAAGTTGGAAGGATTTATTTCTGACTACGAAGAGGTGGGTGAAGGCATAGGTAAGAATTTAGTAATTGCTCTTAAATATAAGGGCAAGGCTAAACAACCAACTATCACTGCTCTGAAACGAGTTAGTAGACCGGGATTGAGAGTTTACTCTAATAAGAAGGAACTACCTAAGGTATTGGGAGGTATTGGTATTGCCATTATCTCTACATCTCAGGGTATCATGACCGATCGCCAAGCCCGCCAACAAGGTGTAGGCGGTGAAGTTCTGTGTTATGTCTGGTAGCTTCTAATCTTCTCTGGTATTAGGTGGCTCTAGCTGCCAAGACCAAAGTATCCATAGCTAAGGCAATATAATGAAGCTACTAAAACTAATACAAACCAATATAAGCACCAATATAAATAAGGAGAGTTATGTCTCGGATTGGTAAACGTCTCATAGAAGTTCCCAAGGGTGTCACCGTCACAATCACCGGGCAGCACGTAGCCGTCAAGGGAACTAAGGGTAACTTAGAGCGGACTCTGCCAGCAGAAGTTGCTCTGGAACAGGAAGGTAGTACTATCAAGGTATTACGCCGGGATGAATCTAAGGCAGCAAGACAGCGCCACGGTTTATCTCGTACCCTAATTGCCAATATGGTAGAAGGGGTATCTAACGGATTTGAGCGTAAACTTCAGATTCTGGGGGTAGGTTATCGGGCTCAAGTTCAAGGTAGGAAGTTAATTCTGAATGTGGGTTATAGTAAGCCGGTAGAAATTGATCCTCCAGAGGGGATTACTGTAGCGGTAGAGGGTAATACCAATTTGACGGTGAGTGGAATCAACAAAGAAATTGTAGGTAATACTGCTGCTCGGATTCGTGCTGTCCGTCCTCCAGAGGTCTATAAAGGCAAAGGAATCCGTTACCTTGGCGAAATGGTGAGAAGAAAAGCTGGGAAGACTGGCAAGAAATAAATAGGCTCAATAGGCAAAATATTATGAAACCTACAAAAAAAGAATCCCTGAAGCGGCGGCATCGCCGAGTCCGGAAGAAAGTCAGTGGTACGATCGACCGGCCCCGGATGGCTGTTTTCCGATCAAACCAACATATTTATGTCCAGGTAATTGATGATAATGCCCAGCACACCATAGTAGCTGCTTCCACCTTGGAGCCAGAGCTAAAGAGCGAGATGGAATCTGGGGCAAACTGTACTGCTTCGACCGCCGTCGGCAAGTTGGTGGCAGAACGAGCGATCGCCAAGGGCATCAAGAAAGTGGTATTCGATCGCGGTGGTAATCTATATCACGGTCGAGTCAAAGCCCTAGCCGAAGCAGCCCGAGAAGCCGGTCTTGATTTCTAACTAGACCCCAGCGGGAAGGCTGTGATAATTTTACACCTTAGGTTACTAGCTAATAATATTGACTTCATAGGGATTAGTTCATGGTAGAAGAAACTAAAGCTACAGCTAAAAAAGGACGGAGTAATAATAAAAGAAGCCGTCCAGAAAAAGAGAGTGCTTGGCAAGAGAAGGTAATTCAAGTCCGTCGAGTGAGCAAGGTAGTTAAGGGTGGTAAAAAACTTAGCTTCCGAGCGATCGTAGTCATCGGTAATGAAAAAGGTCAAGTCGGTGTAGGCGTGGGCAAGGCTGCTGATGTGATGGGGGCTGTCAAAAAAGGAGTTGCTGATGGCAAAAAACACCTAATTGAAGTTCCCCTGACTAAATCTAGCTCTATTCCTCATCCCACCAACGGTTCAGCAGTAGGAGCGAAGGTGATGATTCGACCAGCAGCTCCCGGTACAGGGGTAATTGCTGGGGGATCAGTGCGGATTGTTCTAGAACTGGCTGGGGTAAAAAATATTCTGGCTAAACAGTTGGGTTCCAAAAATCCCTTGAATAATGCTAGGGCAGCGATCGAAGCTCTTTCTTCCCTCCGTACCTTCGGGCAGGTAGCGGAGGAGCGGGGTATTTCTCTAGATAATTTATTCGCCTAGGCTTACTTTAGGGAAAAAATATCTAAATAAATCTACATAATTACTAAGGCATAGAAAAACTATGAGACTAGATGATATTGGACCACAACCCGGATCCACCAAGCGTCGCCGCCGCGTGGGTCGAGGGATTGCTGCAGGTCAAGGAGCAAGCTGCGGTTTTGGGATGCGGGGACAGAAATCCCGTTCTGGTAGTGGTACCAGACCCGGTTTTGAAGGGGGACAATTACCTCTGTATAAAAGACTGCCAAAATTAAAACATTTTCCTCTAATTAATCAAATTAATTACACTACGATCAATGTAGAGAAACTTACCAACCTTCCTGCTGGTACTGAAGTCACTCTAGAATCTTTAATGACCCACAAAATTGTCACAGCCAATGATGGCCCATTAAAGATATTAGGGTCTGGAGAATTGTCAGTAAAACTAACTGTAAAAGCAGCAGGATTCACTGCCAGTGCCAAGGAAAAAATTGAGGCAGCTGGCGGTACTTGGGAATTGATTCCTGCCTATCCAGTTAGTAAAACTCCCCAAAGTATCTAATACTAGTTATGCTCTATTAAAACGAGGTAGCACTTTATGGTAGATAGTAGAGATAAAACCCCCACCGCTCAAGAGACTTTTATGCAGATGGCTCAGGCTGCGGGTCTGCGAGGGCGGTTATTTTATAGTATTGGTTTATTAATTCTGTTGCGGCTGGGAGTAGCAATTCCGATTCCGGGAATTGATCGCATTTCTTTTGCCAGAGATATTAAAAATAGTCCAATTATCGGTTTTTTAGATACTTTTTCAGGTGGGGGAATTTCCGCCTTGGGTTTATTTGCCCTAGGAATTTTACCTTACATTAATGCCTCTATTATTATTCAACTCCTGACTGCGGCGGTTCCCTCCTTGGAAAACCTCCAAAAAAATGAAGGGGAAGCAGGACGGCGGAAAATCTCCCAAATTAGTCGCTACGTGGCCTTGGGTTGGGCTATTCTCCAAAGTGCAGGGATCGCCCTCTGGGTGCAACGTTATGCAGTCCAACCTGGTCCAATTTTCATTATCCAAACTATGTTGGCCTTGATTGCGGGTTCTATGTTTGTGATGTGGATGTCAGAGCTAATTACAGAGCGGGGGATCGGTAATGGGGCATCTCTATTCATTTTTGTGAGTATTGTCTCTGTGCTGCCTCGATCGCTTGGGCAGACCTTGGAACTAGCTCAAAGTGGTGATGGCCAGATAGTTGGGCGGGTGGCAATTTTGTTACTAGTCTTCCTGATTATGATTGTGGCGATCGTCTTTGTCCAGGAAGGCACAAGGCGGATACCAATTATTTCTGCTAAACGGCAGGTAGGTAAACGGCTGTACCGAGAACAAAAAAGTTATCTACCCCTCCGACTGAATCAAGGGGGAGTGATGCCGATTATTTTTGCCTCCTCTGTTTTGATTTTACCTGCCTCCTTAGCTCAATTTAGCGGGACAGGAGAGGGGCAATCGGGATTTAGTCAGATTTTGGGACAGGTCGCCAATGCTATGAGACCTAACTCGATTCCTTACGTTGTAGTTTACCTAATCTTCATTCTCTTCTTTAGCTACTTCTACGCCTCCTTGGTGGTTAACCCAGTGGATATGTCCCAGAATCTGAAAAAGATGGGGGCAACTATTCCTGGAATCCGGCCGGGGAAGACAACTAGTGAGTATCTAGAGCGGGTACTGAACCGATTGACTCTTTTAGGGGCACTATTTCTGGGATTTGTCGCTGTAATTCCCACAGCAGTAGAAAGTGCTACCAATGTGACCACCTTCCAAGGCTTGGGGGCGACTTCTCTATTGATCTTAGTAGGGGTGGCGATCGATACAGCTAAACAGATCCAAACCTATGTTATATCTCAACGTTATGAAGGGATGGTTAAGCAATAGGTGGAACTTAGGAGCAGCAATTTATTGTTGCTCCCAACTTTTATGGGTTTTATTAGTTAAATAACTTTATTTATGAACTTATGAACAAAAAACGGTTGATTTTTCTGGGACCACCTGGGGCGGGGAAAGGAACTCAAGCTAAAGTATTAGCAGATTATCTCGGAGTACCCCACATTTCTACAGGAGAAATCTTGAGAAAAGCCAAACAAGAGGGAACTCCTGTAGGCTTAAAAGCAAAAGCTTATATGGATCGTGGGGACTTAGTACCAGATAGTGTTCTTCAAGAACTTGTCCAAGAACGTCTCCAACAAGAAGATGCTAAAACCCAAGGTTGGATTTTAGATGGCTTCCCTCGGAATTTACCTCAAGCTGAATTTCTAGGAAAATTGCTACCAGAAATAAATCAGGAGTGTGAGTTAATTATTAACCTTGCGGTGGTTGATGAAATTTTGGTTGAGAGATTGGCAAAACGGGCAGCTGTTGAAGGGCGCAGCGATGATACGGAAGATGTAATTCGTAATCGTTTAGTAGTTTATCAACAAGAAACTGCACCTTTGATTGATTTCTATCAACAGCATTTAGTGACTATAAATGGTGATCGCTCCCTAGACATAATCACCACCGAATTAAAAAATATTACCGAAAAAGGTACTAGCAATTAATAAAATATGTTAAAATTAAAGATTGAAAATTTGGCAATCTTGAGGTTACAGGAAATTGGCTAAACAAGATCTAATTGAGATGGAAGGTACAGTCATGGAATCCTTGCCCAACGCTATGTTTCGCGTTGACTTAGACAATGGATTTAATGTATTGGCACATATTTCTGGGAAGATTCGGCGAAACTACATCAAAATTCTCCCCGGCGATCGAGTAAAAGTAGAACTAACTCCCTACGACTTAACAAAAGGTCGGATTACTTACCGCCTTCGCAACAAAAAGTAACTAAAGATTGTCATATTTTTTAGTTACCCTAGAAAAAGATACCTTATTAAATGCTATAATCAAGAGCTTGCAGTTATTAGTAAAGATATGAAAGTACGCGCATCCGTCAAGAAAATTTGTGAGAAGTGCCGTGTCATTCGCCGACGCGGCCGGGTAATGGTAATCTGTTCCAACCCGAAGCATAAGCAACGTCAAGGATAACTTACCAGTATTTTATAGAATAAATTTGTACCATAGATAAAAATAGGGAGAAACTAGTGTGGCTAGGATAGCTGGCGTAGACCTACCTCGCGATAAGCGGGTAGAAATTGGCCTAACTTACATTTTCGGAATTGGTTTGACTAGGGCGAAAGCAGTAATCAAAGCAACGGGAGTCAACCCTGATACCCGCGTGAAAGACTTGACAGATGCGGAAGTTGCTCTACTGAGAGCTAATGTAGAGGCTAACTACCAAATAGAGGGAGATTTAAGGCGCTTAGAAGCAATGAATGTCAAGCGCCTAATTGATATCGGGACTTATCGGGGACGTCGCCACCGGATGGGATTACCTGTAAGAGGGCAGCGGACTCGCACCAATGCTAGAACCCGACGAGGCAGAAGAGTTGCTGTGGCTGGGAAGAAAAAAGCCCCTAGCAAGAAATAAATTTCCTAGAATAAATCTTTATCTCTGGAATTTTTCTAAAAATAGTTTATTTACCAAAGTAGTAGCTAAATTGATATGGCGCGACCAACTAAAAAAAGTAGTACAAAAAAAACTAAGCGTAACGTACCAAGTGGTACAGCTTATATCCAGTCCACTTTCAACAACACTATTGTTACGATCGCTGACACTAAAGGTGATGTAATTTCTTGGGCTTCCGCAGGCTCCAGTGGCTTCAAAGGAGCAAAAAAAGGAACCCCCTTTGCTGCCCAAACCGCTGCTGATTCTGCCGCTCGCCGGGCGATGGAACAAGGAATGCGTCAGTTAGAAGTTATGGTGAGCGGACCTGGAGCTGGGAGAGAAACCGCAATTCGGGCATTGCAAGGAGCGGGTTTAGAAATCACTTTGATTCGTGACGTGACACCGATTCCTCACAATGGATGCAGGCCACCAAAACGGCGCCGGGTTTAGACTTAGTTTTTCAGACTTGACTTTAGCTTTTGTCTTAGCTTCTTAGCTAACTGGCTAAGTTGAGATGTCTAAGGGAGGATTTAGCCTGAAAACTTATCCCTGAGTCAATAAAGATTTCTAAGCTGGTAGTAACTCTGCCAAAGCTTACAAGCCAAAATTTCCAATCGGCAGAAGAGGTAACACTGTGGCACAGTTTCAAATTGAGTGTGTAGAGTCCAAAACTAACAAAGACCAAGGTTATTATAGCAAATTTATTCTAGAACCTCTAGAGCGGGGACAAGGAACTACCGTAGGTAATGCTCTACGGCGCGTCCTCTTGTCTAATCTTGATGGTTCGGCGGTAACAGCAGTTCGGATTGCTGGTATCACCCATGAGTTTGCTACTATTCCGGGAGTCCGGGAGGATGTACTAGAAATACTCCTGAACATGAAGGAAATTGTTTTCAAAAGCTATACCACTGCTCCCCAGATTGGGCGGGTAGCAATTACTGGTCCGGCAACTGTGAGAGCAGCACAATTTGATCTCCCTTCCGAGGTTCAGATTGTCGATCCGGGTCAGTATGTAGCTACGGTAGCAGCCGGAGCGAAGCTGGAAATGGAGTTTCGGATTGAACGGGGTAAAGGGTATCGGGCGATCGACCGGGGTCGAGAAGATGCCAGCTCCCTTGATTTCATGCAAATTGATGCTATTTTTATGCCTGTAAATAAGGTTAATTATAGTATTGAGGATGCTAGGATTGATGGCTCTCTAGAGCGCGATCGCCTACTGATGGAGATATGGACTAATGGTAGTCTGACTCCCCAAGAAGCCCTGTCTCAAGCCGCCAACATTCTAGTGGGTTTATTTAATCCCTTGAAAGATATTAGTCTAGAGCCAATCAAAGACGAATATCCGACAGATGCAGACCCTACTAGTCAGATTCCTATTGAGGAATTGCAATTGTCTGTGCGTGCTTACAATTGTCTAAAACGGGCTCAGATAAATACAGTAGCTGATCTGTTGGCTTATACCCAAGAAGATTTACTAGAGATTAAAAACTTTGGGCAGAAATCTGCTGATGAGGTGATTGATGCTCTCCAGAAACGCTTGGGTATTACTCTGCCCCAAGAAAAAGCGGGTAAATAATTATCTTTAATGACTTACCCTACTAACTATTACTAGATATTGGTTAACTAATATGCGTCATCGTTGTCGTGTTCCCCAGCTAGGCTTGCCTGCTGACCAGCGTAAGGCTCTCCTCAGAGCTTTGACCACAGAACTAATCCGTCACGGAAAAATTACTACTACTAGAATTAGAGCTAAGGCAGTCCAGCCGATCGCTGATAAGATGATCACCCTAGCCAAGGATGGTTCCCTAGAAGCTCGGCGGCGGGCTTTGGGGTATATCTATGATAAGCAGCTAGTCCACAAACTTTTTGCTAATGCTCAAGATCGTTATGGCACCAGAAATGGTGGCTACACTAGGGTGTTGCGGACTATGCCTCGCCGGGGAGATAACTCAGAAATGGCCGTGATAGAACTAGTGTAATGGAGCCATCTCGCCAGAGAATAGCCCTACTCCTGCAATATTTAGGAACAAACTTTGCGGGGTGGCAATACCAAATCCAGCATCGGACAGTTCAAGGAGAAATTGAGGCAGTCTTGAGTCAAATCCAAGGGTTCCCAGTTACTCTCTACGGAGCAGGGCGTACTGACAGTGGGGTACATGGGGCGGGGATGGTAGCACATTTTGATATTGTTGCTAGAATTCCGCCAGAAAAGTGGGCGGTGGTGCTGAATAGTCGATTGCCAAAAGATATCCTCGTTAGGGCTTCTGCGGTGGTAGCTCCAGACTGGCACGCTAGGTTCTCGGCCAGTTATCGCCGCTATCGCTATACTCTCTATACAGCAGCCGAACCCAATCTCTTTGTCCATCCCTATTATTGGCATTACTACCAAGCTCCCTTATCTATCGAATTAATTCGAGAAGCTTTGCTGCCCTTGGTAGGAACCCACGATTTGGCAGCTTTTCAACGAGCAGGGTCAAAGCGTCAAGACTCGTTAGTGGAAGTACAAGAGGTGGCTTGCGATCGAGAAGGCGATTTTCTCTATATTGAAATTCAGGCTAAGGGTTTCTTGTATGGGATGGTACGTCTATTGGTAGGGTTGTTGGTGCAGGTGGGATGTGGGGAGCGATCGCCCCAAGAATTTGCCCATCTATGGCAAGAAAGACAACGCCATGAAGTAAAGCACTCTGCTCCTGCTAAAGGCCTGTGTTTATTACGAGTCGGCTATCCTGAACCTCCATTTCCTGCGGAACTATGGTTTGACACTCAACCCAAATTCCGATTAACTAGATAAGGGGAAATTTATTAGCTATTAACTAAAAAGTAAATTTATTAAAATTATGGAAAAAACCTATCTACCCCCTGTTGATACGATCGAGCACGAATGGTATGTAGTGGATGCTGCCAACCAGCGTTTAGGACGACTAGCAACAGAAATTGCTACCGTACTCCGAGGCAAAAATAAGCCCACTTTCACTCCCCACATGGACACTGGGGATTTTGTGATCGTGATCAATGCCGAAAAAATTGCGGTGACAGGCAAGAAAAGTGCTCAAAAAGTTTATCGTCGCCACTCCGGTCGTCCGGGGGGAATGAAAACAGAAACCTTTGAGAAACTCCAAGTCAGGATTCCTGAAAGAATTCTTGAGCAGGCTGTAAAGGGGATGTTGCCTAAAAATTCCCTAGGACGGCAGTTATTTACCAAACTTAAGGTTTATAAAGGAGATATCCATCCCCATGCAGCTCAACAACCAAAAATTTTAACTATTAATACAATTCCGGGAGACGCATAATGCCAGCAACAGATCAAAGTGGTAAGGCTGTATATTGGGGAACTGGTCGCCGGAAAACAGCGATCGCTAGAGTTCGTCTTGTTCCCGGCAGTGGCAAGCTAATTGTCAATGGTCGTGAAGGAAATGACTACTTTAACCAAAACGCCAGCTATCTAACCGTAGCTAAAGCTCCTCTAGAAACCCTAGGCTTAGAAAATGAATACGATATCTTAGTCAATGCCCACGGTGGCGGTTTAACTGGGCAAGCAGATTCTGTACGCCTAGGAGTAGCTCGTGCCTTGTGCGAAATGGATCCAGAAAATCGTAAACCCCTAAAAACTGAAGGTTACATGACCCGTGACCCCAGAGCTAAGGAAAGAAAGAAGTACGGTCTCCACAAAGCCAGAAAAGCTCCTCAATACTCGAAACGTTAATCAAATTAATCTCAATCTCAATCCCTTTAGGAGAAGTGTTATGCCCAAACCCAATATTCATCCCCAATGGTATCCTGAAGCTAAGGTTTACTGTAATGGTGAAGTAATCATGACCATCGGCTCTACAAAGCCAGAACTTAATGTTGATATGTGGTCTGGTAACCATCCTTTCTACACAGGTAATCAGAAACTTGTGGATACGGAAGGACGGGTAGAAAGATTCCTACGGAAGTATGGCATGTTGGAAGAAGCTGATGAGGTACAAAAGGCCAACCAAAATTAACAGTCATTGAGCTTAAACCTGTTATTAGTCAAGATGGCAACCTCCGGGAGTTAAGAGTTATTTTCTGAGAAAAGCTCCTTAGCTTAGGTAAGAAGGGTGGTTACTTTTCTT
>JANMHD010000034.1:0-9700 GCA_031374985.1 Coleofasciculaceae cyanobacterium OTE_70_metabat_329
TTATTTGTTACTCCAGTAAAGTTCACATCCTGCAAGTTGGAACCAAGAAAATTAGTTCGATCGCAATTCGCCCCACTCAAATCTGCCCCCGTTAAATCAGCATCCATAATTGTTGCTTGGATTAGGTTAGTGTTCTGTAAATTAGCTCCATTAAGTTTGGCTCCAAACATATTTGCCTGAGTAAATGTAGCTCCAGTCAGATTCGCACCACTAAGATTAGTTTCAGCTAAGTTAGACTGCGTAAAATTTGCGTTAGGTAGTTTAGCACCGCTCAAGTCCGCACCACTCAAATTTGCATTATTTAGAATTACTGAACTACTATTACTAGCCCCTGTATTTATTAACTTAGCTCTCTGAAGACTGCAATTAGATAGATACGTTACGTGCAGAACTGCGCCACTTAAATCAGCTTCATCTAATATAGACTCTTGTAATTGAGTTCCAGTTAAGTCTGCCCTAGATAAATTTGCCCTAGACAAATTCGCTTTCATAACCCTAGCAGAATTTAACTTGGCATGACTAAGATTAGCTCCTATAAGAATTGCTCCTTCCATTTGTGCGCTAGTTAAATCAGATTTGCTCAAATTAGCTCCATTCAAGTTAGCTGATTGTAAGTTTGCTTGATTAAAAACAGAATTGCTCAAGTTAGCTCCACTCAAGTTAGCTGATTGTAAGTTTGCTTGATTAAAAAGCACCCCAGCTAAATTAGCATTTGATAAGTCAACATTAGGCAGTTTAGCTTGTTGCAAATACACTCCTGTTAGGTCAGCACCTTGAAGTTTTGCTCCTTCTAGCTGCACCATTGTCAATCTTGCTCCTCTCAGACAAGCTCCTGTTAAGTCAACACACTTTAAGTCAGCTCCTGTTAGATCAGCACCACTCAAATCTGCTCCTTGTAAATTAGCTTTGTGCAGCTTTGCACCTTTTAAGTTTGCAGCTCGGAGGTTTATTTTGGTTAAGTTAGCTCCTTGGAGATCGGCTTGGCTGAGATCGATCGCCGGTAAAACCGCCTCAACCAAAAATACTTCACTCAGATCAATCTCCGAAAAATTCCTTTCTCCCCCAGCATAAAGACTCAAAAGCTCATTGGCATCCATACTTTTGCTGTATTGATTCGCAAAACCTACTTCACTAATCTCCGAGGTTTTCTCCTGCCGCCACTCCCGTAACACCTTATTAATAGTGACATAGCTGCCCCTACCTAACACTGCCCGGACTTTCACTTGGGTGGGATTTTCCCCCTTGGCTACCAAAGATGCGATCGCCGCTCGAATTTCCTCAACTGTCAAACTCATTTGTATTTTCCCCTAGGGATTATTTTGTATTGCCTGTTTGTATTGTAAATGTATTTTACCGAAAATGACAATACAAGAGGTTTCTCTAGATTTTGCAAAATGATACAAATAAGTCATGCCAATCATTAGATAGACAGTCTAGAGATTCGATGGCGTAATGAATCTTCATATAAAGTCATATTTGAAAAACTTATTAACTTAATTAAACATTCTGAGAAAACATTTGAAGTTTTGGGGGATCAATAACTGATATATTAACTACGCAAGTAAAAAATAAAACCTTTAGAAATCCCTGCTAGGCTAACCAACTTTTCAGAATTTTTGATTTTCAGTTTTCTTGTTCAGTGTTCTAGTTAGCCCCTAGGAAGAGCAGCTATAGAAAGAGGTTTAGGGTGTAGTGTTGCACCCGCAAATAGAACTGATCGTAGTGGTTCTAGAAGATGGTTTTAGAGTATTCTTGAGTATTTATTCTTGAGTATTTATATAGAAAAAACCTACAACATACCTGCAAAACATTAAGTTTAATTAACACTCGGTAATTTCTGGGGAAGGAAGATATGACTTATACGCAATCAAAAACTCAAACTAAAGGTTACAACGCTGGTGTGCAGGATTATCGCCTGACCTACTACATGCCAGATTATACTCCTAAAGATACAGATATTCTAGCTGCATTCCGTGTGACACCCCAACCCGGCGTTCCCCCAGAAGAAGCTGGTGCTGCTGTAGCTGCGGAATCCTCCACTGGTACTTGGACAACTGTATGGACAGACCTCCTCACCGACTTGGATCGCTACAAAGGTCGTTGCTATGACATCGAGCCAGTTCCCGGTGAAGATAACCAATTTATTTGTTTTATTGCCTATCCTTTAGATTTATTTGAAGAAGGTTCCGTCACCAACTTGCTCACCTCCTTAGTTGGTAACGTATTTGGTTTCAAAGCTCTTCGTGCTTTACGTCTAGAAGATCTACGGATTCCCATTGCTTACCTCAAAACCTTCCAAGGACCTCCTCACGGAATTCAGGTTGAGCGGGACAAATTGAACAAGTACGGTCGTCCTCTCTTGGGTTGTACTATTAAGCCTAAATTGGGTCTATCTGCTAAAAACTATGGTCGGGCTGTGTACGAAGTTCTCCGTGGTGGTCTAGATTTCACCAAGGATGACGAAAATATCAACTCCCAGCCTTTCATGCGTTGGCGCGATCGCTTCCTGTTCGTTCAAGAAGCCATTGAGAAAGCCCAAGCAGAAACCGGCGAAATCAAAGGTCACTACCTAAACGTAACTGCGCCTACCTGCGAAGAAATGATGGAACGGGCTGAATTTGCTAAAGAAATTGGCACTCCCATCATCATGCATGACTACCTAACTGGTGGTTTCACTGCAAATACTTCCCTTGCTAAATGGTGCCGTCGTAACGGTGTCTTGCTCCACATCCACAGAGCTATGCACGCTGTAATCGATCGTCAAAAGAACCACGGGATTCACTTCCGGGTCTTAGCTAAGTGTTTACGGATGTCTGGTGGTGATCACCTCCATTCTGGAACTGTAGTTGGTAAGCTCGAAGGCGAAAAAGGCATCACTATGGGCTTCGTTGACCTCATGCGTGAAGACCACATCGAAGAAGACCGCAGCCGGGGTATTTACTTCACCCAAGACTGGGCTTCCATGCCCGGCGTAATGCCTGTAGCTTCCGGTGGGATCCACATTTGGCACATGCCTGCCCTAGTGGAAATCTTCGGTGATGATTCCTGCCTCCAGTTTGGTGGCGGAACCCTCGGACATCCTTGGGGTAATGCTCCGGGTGCAACAGCTAACCGGGTAGCTCTAGAAGCTTGTGTTCAAGCTCGGAACGAAGGTCGTGACCTCATGCGTGAAGGCGGCGACATCATCCGTGAAGCTTGCAAGTGGAGCCCAGACCTAGCTGTAGCTTGTGAACTATGGAAAGAAATCAAGTTTGAGTTTGAGGCCATGGATACCGTCTGATCCTCAAACTATCAGAATTTAAGCAAGGGGAAATTGCGTGGGCAATCTGCACCAACAAAATCCCCAAGTCTTAAGTCCTAACTATATTGGCTGAGGTCAGGTCATGGATTTAAAGCAAATTGCCAAGGAAACTGCCAAGGTTTTGACTAGCTACTTGACCTATCAGGCTTTACGGACTGTATTAGCTCAATTAACGGAAACTAACCCGCCTTTGGCTATATGGCTTAATGAATTTTCGGCCAGCCATAGTATCCAAGATGGAGAGGCATATCTAGAGGCTTTGTTGCAGGCAGAATCAGAAACTGCCCTACGAATCATGACAGTGCGTCAACACTTAGCAGATGAGGTAACGGAGTTTTTGCCAGAGATGGTACAGATGAGTATCCAGAAATCTAATATGATTCACCGTCGCCAGCATCTAGAAAAGTTAAGTGGGCTAATGTCCCCTGATCTGTCCTCAGAACCCTTAGCCGAATAGATCAATTAACTCGATTAATTTGATTAATTCGATCGCCCTAACGGCAAAAAACCAAATTATCCAGACATCTCTAAAAATTGAGAATTTCTCAAGGAATAAATTATGAAGACTTTACCTAAAGAGCTGCGTTTTGAGACCCTTTCCTACCTACCCCCCCTGAGTGATGCCCAAATTGGTCGTCAAGTCCAATACATCCTTGATCAAGGCTACATTCCTGCTGTGGAATTTAATGAAACCTCAGACCCCACAGTTCGTTACTGGACTCTATGGAAGTTGCCCCTCTTTGGTGCTCGTTCTGTTCAAGAAGTAATGAGTGAAGTAGATGGTTGCCGTTCTGAATACCGCAATTGTTATGTACGGGTAGTAGGTTTTGACAACGTGAAGCAGTGCCAAGTTCTCAGCTTTATTGTCTACAAGCCTAATTCCACCAACACTTATCGGTAATTGGTACGTTACGCTTTGCTAATACACCCTAGTTGGTGCTTACAGAGCTATTAAAAAGAGTGTCTCCTGAAAAGAAGGCACTATTTCTTTAAACATTTTTATCTGGCTATAGATTAGACTTCTTGCGGAATTACTTGTATCCTCCACCCTGCTGGAAGCAAGCTATGGGGGAAAAGGGCTAAGAATTTCTCCCCTCTCCCGCTCTGGGAGAGGGGCTGAGGGTGAGGGCTTCTTATCATTTCCGCAAGAGGTCTATTATCAAAAATTAGGTTTCTGAAGAGGTAGACGATTGATTCAAGAGAGGGGAAAGAAAAGCTACTGCACCACCTAGGAGGAACCCTAATACATTCCTAACTATAGGTAGCCATTCCGTAGTCCGGGTAATTACAGGTCCTAAGCCAAAGGCAAGGAAAAGAATACCCCATAAAGGAGAAAATATTAATGCCCATTGCCAAGCAAAAACTTGTCCTTTCTTCCGGGGAATCCCTGCAAAGCCACAGATAACACCGCCGACGACAGAGGTGATGAGGGTGAGGATCCATTGCTCTCTGGGTAAACCCGGAACAACTCGACAGCCACCCCGTTGGAGGCAAGCTTTGATGGATTCCAGCGCCTCAACGATCGAGCCATTTTCCCCATTCTCCCGCACATAGTAGAGATTCCCAAAGCGGGTTTGTAACTCTACCCAAAAAGTCCGGGGCAGGAGTTTATACACCGCATCCCCTACATTAAAGTTAAGGATATTTCCCCCGCGAGGATCGGCAACTAATAGTACGCTCTTTTCGTTTAAGCCCCAAAATTTTCTGACTGATAAACCGGGAGTACGATCGAACTGGGTCAGTACCCGGAGTTTCCAACCAGTCTCGGCCTCAAAATCTGCCAAGTTCTGGATTAGGTTTTCTTCCTGTCCCTTGGGTAAAAAGTTAGCTAGGTCAATAACTGGGGTGTTTTGAGGAGGCAGCAAGTCTGGGTTATCAAAGGCATAGGCAGCAGGAGTAACCCAAGAAACGGCAATAACAGTTACAGCTAAAGTCATAACTAGGCGTTGCCCGATAACTTGCCAGAGTTGTTGAGAAGTTTGAAAAATTTGAGAAGTTGAAGAATTTGAAAAAAGTTGTGAAAAAAACTTAGATAGCATCGCTAATTTTATAAATAATACTGGATAATCTTTACATTTCTTTACCTTAATCTAATAATAACCACAAACTAGCTAAATATTACATAATCCTTTAGGATTGCCATAGCTAATTGTTATCCAAATTTTTATGATTCAAAAGTTGCATCCCCAATTACCTAATTTAGATGATTTATCTTTAGCTCAACTAGTAGCCCAAATGATTGTAGTGCGAGCATCTGGCTATTTATTTGATCATCAAATTCAATATCCTGATTGGGAACCACCCCGGCAGAAGTTACAGCATTGGGTGCAAGACCTAGGGGTGGGGGGCATAATTTTTCTGGGGGGGAGTGCAGCAGAGTTAGCTATGCGGACAGAAGAGTTGCAATCTTGGGCAGCAATTCCTCTCCTGATGGCGGCAGATATTGAAGAGGGGGTGGGGCAGCGTTTTAGTGGAGCAACCTGGTTTCCGCCGCCCATGACTTTGGGAGCGATATTGCGATCTAACGCTAAAGCGATCGCTCCAACTAACCCAACCCTAGCCCTAGATTATGCTTATCAAATGGGGGCAGTGATTGCCCAAGAAGCAGAAGCGATCGGCCTTAATTGGGTACTTGCTCCGGTAGTTGATGTGAATAATAATCCTGATAATCCCGTAATTAATATCCGGGCATTTGGGGAAGATGTGGATACGGTGACTAAGTTAACAAGGGCATTTATCAAAGGCAGCCAAGGGTATCCAGTTTTAACTACTGCCAAGCATTTTCCGGGGCATGGGGATACAGCAGTAGATTCCCATCTAGAATTGCCAATTTTAGCCCATAGTCCAGAGCGATTAGAAAGTTTGGAGTTAGAGCCATTTCGGGGAGCGATCGCTGCTGGGGTTGACACCATCATGTCGGCACACTTACTAATTCCTAGTTGGGATGCCCAGTACCCTGCTACCCTATCTCCCCGGATTCTTACCGGGAAACTACGGCAGGAATTAGGGTTTGAGGGCTTGATCGTTACTGATGCTTTGATTATGGGAGGAATTACCAATAGCTATGGAGCAACAGAAGCGCCGATACTAGCCGTAGAAGCGGGGGCAGATATTTTGTTGATGCCGGTAGATCCCGAAGGGGCGATCGCTGCGGTAGTCCAAGCAGTCACCTCTGG
Organism: Coleofasciculaceae cyanobacterium OTE_70_metabat_329; assembly: GCA_031374985.1. Lineage (GTDB taxonomy): Bacteria > Cyanobacteriota > Cyanobacteriia > Cyanobacteriales > JAAUUE01 > JAAUUE01. The sequence continues at coordinate 6,478 of JANMHD010000034.1, forward strand.
ACGAATTTCCTTAACTAGAATCAAACAAAGCGTCCAGCGAATTTGGCAAGCTAAACAAAAAATTTATGCCTCTAGGCCCGGACTACAGGAAGTTAATCCGTCTAAACCAGCCATAAAAACTTTTTTAACCACTAGTCTGGCACAACCCTCTAGTTTTGCCCTAGTAAAGAGCATTATTGATGATTCTTTGATAGTTGATGGAGACGTTGAGCAAGTAGCCGGGATAGATTTGTCAAGAAATAATGACATAACTCAATTGAATTTTTGTAATCTTATCTATGTAGATGAGGCGATCGATTGTGACTTTCTAGGACGAAATACCCCAGCTATTACCATTCCCCAAGCAAGGGGCTATAAGCTGCAAATTCTAGACAAAAATAGCAGCGATCGACTTGAAATAATTGATAAGAAAATAGATACAGACTTTCGACCCCAAATTCTACTCCAGCTATTTATTCGGGGAAATCCTTTCCGGGGTAGTGCTAAGGTCACAGACAATGCTCAAAATTTGGTCAAAAAAATGTTGCAAAATGGCAAATTACAAGCCCTAATAGTTTATGGCAGTCCCTATGCCTATCAACAGTTACGGGCTTTGCTGCCAAAGGCGATACCGAGCATATTCAGCTACGCCCAAATACCCCTTGCTCAAGCTATTGCCCTCCAAGCTTTATTCCAGACCTCAAGAAATCACGATCCCCATAACAAGCATCCCGGTAATTAGGATATTAATAAATTTAAGAATTTGTAAAGCAGAATACTAAATATATTTATTGTTCACGCTAGTGAATATTGCCCTATACTACTCTTAAGGCTAAAGGCTAGTTAATCAAGGTTAAATCTTATGAGTACACCAACGCTATCCGCTAAACCAACCGTATCTGCTCCATTTATGCCATCTACTATTTCTATACCTTCTACATCTACCGTGCAGTATTCGATCAATGTGCTACAAGATGAAGCTCGACACCTAGTAGAAAAAGGTGTAATCAGTCGCCAACAACCCATCTATGTTCTCTGCCAATATATCCCAGCAAGGGATTGGGTTTGTGTAGAGTGCGAACTTGAGCGTTGCAACTTTCTCCTTCGTGATCGCATTGCTGACCTAATGGCAACTGAAGTTTGGGACAACGATTAATAATCAATAACTAATAGTTATTACAGCAGATTTGGTTCAATTAGAATCAGAAAAACCCCCTGAATTTCCGCACTAACGCACCGCTACGTTAGAGCCAAGGGGGAATTGTAGCTTGCTAGATAGAATTTGCTGTAATTATTAAACAATGATCAAGTATTAATTGATGGTTAATTAATAATTATTCGTTAATAATTGCTAACAATTGTTAGTTTCTACTGATGGTCAGTATTTCGTAGATTTTCTAACTCAGATCGAAGATCGGCAATTTTGTCTGTTAGTTCTTCTAGAGACTGCTGAGCATCGGTTTGTCCGGTTTCCTCTGGGTTCTTTGCTGGGGTAGCATTACTGTTGCCCTGCTGCTGGAGAATAGAATCAACAAAATTTCGGGCTTCCTGTTCAGTCATTTCTCCCTTAGCCACCCATTCCTGCACTCGATCGTGAAGTTCTGCTTGGAGGGTTACTAAACTTTCTTGACGTTTTTGAGGGTCTTGCAGAGTTTCTAAAATTGTGGCAGTGGCACCTAGGGAAACTCGTAAGCCAGTCTGGATTGATTGCCAAAGAGAATCAGTGTTCATAGGAGGAGATTTATAGGATTAGTTTATATTTGGTATTTCGAGTCTATTATAATCGATCGCTAATTTTCCTATGAATCCTACCGCAGTATTATTAGTTTCTTGTCCAGACCAAAAAGGGCTAGTGGCCAAAATTGCCAATTTTATCTATGCCAATGGCGGCAATGTGATCCATGCAGACCAACACACCGATGCTGCGGCTGGTCTATTTTTAATGCGAGTTGAATGGGAAGTAGAAGGTTTTAATTTACCTCAAAAAGTGATTGCTCCGGCTTTTCAAGCGATCGCTCAACCCCTAGAAGCAACATGGCAACTGCATTTCTCTAATACCCTACCCCGCATGGCTATCTGGGTCGGCAAGCAAGATCATTGTCTTTATGACCTACTATGGCGGCATAAGGCACGGGAGTTGAATGCAAAAATTCCGGTAATTATGAGTAATCATCCTGATTTAGGAGAAGTTGCTACTCAATTTGGCATTGATTTTCATTACCTGCCGATTACCAAAGAAAATAAGCTAGAGCAAGAGTTAAAACAATTAGCATTGCTCCAAGAATATGATGTTGATGTGGTAGTTTTAGCTAAGTATATGCAAATTCTTAGTCAAGACTTTATCAATAAATTCTCTAAACCAATTATTAATATTCATCACTCTTTTTTGCCTGCTTTTGTAGGAGCTAGTCCTTACCAACAGGCGTACGATCGAGGGGTGAAAATTATCGGAGCAACTGCTCATTATGTCACAGAGGAATTAGATGCAGGACCAATCATCGAGCAAGATGTGGAGCGGGTCAGCCATCGAGATCAAGTGGTAGATTTAGTCCGCAAAGGAAAGGATTTGGAGCGGGTTGTTTTAGCAAGGGCAGTGCGATCGCATCTCCAGAATCGAGTTCTTGTGTATGGCAATCGCACCGTAGTTTTTGAGTAGGATATCCTTATGAATTGGCAATGTACAGAGGCCTTTGTCGCCTTGGGATCGATCGCCCTTGACTCCCTAGTAAGTTTCTATTCCCAACTCCTAGGGCAGCAGCCCAGTCCTTATCAACTGGGAGTTTATGCAGAATTTCGGCTACCCGGATTACGTTTAGCAATTTTTTTGCCCAAGCCCGATCATCACTCAGAATTTGGGAAAACTAAAACTGGAAGTATGAGTATTTGCCTGCAAGTGACAAATTTGGCTGAAGTAATTAGAGAGTTGGAGGCGATCAACTATCCTGTTGGTAATATAATTACAGCTAGTCATGGGCGGGAGTTATACATTTATGATCCTGATGGCAATAGGCTGATTTTCTATGAACCTAGGCGGGATATCGCTTAAATTCCTCTGGATGAGGGTGCAAAGCCTTGTGCCCCTACTAGAACTAAATTGTTGATAATAATGCCTAAAACCCAAAATAATAAACCACCAAAATCTAAACCAGAAAAGCAACCTAAACAGCCTAAACTAAAAGATCAGGGGCAGGGGAATTTTTTTGATGCCTTGGTTTTATTATTACCCTCTGGTTTATGGTTAACT
>JANMHD010000048.1:0-1945 GCA_031374985.1 Coleofasciculaceae cyanobacterium OTE_70_metabat_329
CAATCCCGATCGCCAGCGTAACCTCGAAAATCAGATCCGCCTGAGTGGCTATCGGAAATCTTTAGAACGCCTAATCCTATTGCAAAAACTTCAGGCAGATAGTAACTTCCCCCAACTTCAAGCAAACTCGCCAGAAGTCCAAGCTTTACAGAGCCAGTACGCCATCACTCCCAAAGAGGAAGAATGGATTATGACTGGTTTAGACCCGGGAGCTTCGGATGTGCGTCGTTGTGAGTTTTTGTTGACCCAATTATCTGATCTAGTTACTGGGTTCCGATTACTACACCAGCCAGTTCTCCGGGAGCATCAGGCTGCTTTGACTTTGTTACAAACAAGCATTCACCACAAAAAAGAGCTAATTGCGAAGAGTATTCTGGAAATCTTGAGCAAACTACAAGCTGATCCCGTAGCTCTACGTTTAGCAAAGACTTTTGGGCAACTTCATCCCCTAGTTTTAGGGGAATTGCTAGAGTCTGGAGTTTGGGAAGACCGTCTGCATCCCTCTGTTCTTGAACAATTAACCAGCCTAGGAGAGCAATCTTCTAGTTGTTCTTTAGAGTTACCAGAAACGGATATTTTGGCGTACCTAGAATTATTGGTGGACGATCGCAATCCAGTGATCCAAGCAGTAGCAGTCTATCTAGTTGCCCAGATTCATCCCCAGATTGGCCAAGAAATTTCCCTTGGTTTGCAGTATGAACACCATTCTCTAGTCCAAGAAACTGGGAAGCTGATTCTTGCTCATCCCCAAGCACCTCTGAGTAAATTTCCGACTTTAGAAAAAATAATCTACATTTACAATAGTGATTTCTTTCATCGCATTCATAATCAAACCCTGATGGGGTTAGCAGCTAGGGCAGAAGTACGAACTTATACCTCAGGAGAATTGATCACGGAAGTTGGGGACACTTGCCGGGAATTATTGCTATTAATCAGTGGGGGGGCAGAGGTGCAGCACCGTTTATCAGATGGAGATATTCATCGGGAAGCTCTTCGCCCCGGACAAACTTTAGATGAGTTAGAAGTATTAGCCCATAGTGAATCTCAAAGTACGATTGTGGCAACCGCATCTGCGATCGATGCCCTGAGCCAAGATACCCGGATTTTGGCAATTCCTGTAGATGCTTTTGATGATTTATTAGATGCTGATCACGATTTTGCTCGGCGGGTTTTGGAGTTGGAAAGTCGGCAGTTGCAGAAATTTATTCGGTCAATTTAGCCTCAAAATTCAACATTTTCATATAGATCAGTCAAACTAATTTCAATTCCTAGAGATGGCAGCAGGAAGCTATCTTCTAAGCGACTATACTCCACCAACAACCATTGATTTGTGCCTTGCTTGATATATTGCTCCACATGGGGTTTGTATTGATCAATTAATAAATATTCTTGAAAACTAGGAATAGTCCGATAATCGATAAACTTCTCGCTACGGTCATAGTTTTTGGTGGCATTAGATAATACTTCTGCGATAAAAACTGGACTGGTAACTGTATCTTTACGTCCGGGTTGTAATTCTACAGGCTTGGGAACCACCATAACATCAGGATAGTTATAAGTATTTTTTTCGGGAATCCAGAGACGCAAATCAGCACCAAATACTTCATAGGGATTTTTCTTCAGTTTTTTCATTAGTAAGGCAATGAAAATTAACGTAAGCTTGTTATGGTTTGGGGTTCCTCCGGGCATAGGGATAATTTCTCCATTGCAGTATCTATGTCTTAGTTGAGCAGATTCTTCTAGGGCAAAATATTCGATCGGGGTATAGGTTTTAACAACTGTAGGGGTGGTCATAATTTCTACCTGCATGTTCACTTGATTAGATATCATCAAAGGGCAAAAGCTGAAATAATCGACAGGCATTAGCCGTAGTTTCTTTAGCTAAGATTTCTAATTCCACACCTCTTAATTTTGCCACTGCCTCAGCCACATGGAGAACATAGGC
>JANMHD010000052.1:0-13498 GCA_031374985.1 Coleofasciculaceae cyanobacterium OTE_70_metabat_329
GAAACTGACACAGCCCCGGCATTTCCTGCACTGATACTTAGCTTTTCTTTGGCCACAAATTTTCTTTCGGTTCCTCTACCTAAAGTTCCTTCAAATTCAACTTTACCGTCTATAGATATCTGGAGCCAAGAATCTGCCGAGAGATTAATAGTAGCTTCTACTTCAGAATTGGGATCGATCGAGGCAACTGGTGAGGGAGAGGGCTGGGTCACGATCGCTGGAAGAGTAGGAGGGGTAGAGTTATTTTTGGTGTTGGCCGGAGAATTAGCCGAATCATTCGGCCGGAGTTTAGCGATCGCCTCCATCAGGGGTTGGCGGAGAAAAACTACCATAGTCAGCCCTAAAATTGCTCCTCCCCATAAAAGAATTTTTCTGAGATGGGGCTTCAAGCTAAGAGTAAAATCAGCTAAATGATCCGCCGCCGAAGGTTCTGGGAGGGGGCTAATAATTTCGGATACTACAGGAGTAAGTTCTAAGGGAAAAGTATCAGCTAGGGTATCTCCATCAACTTGCAAGATATTGCCATAGCGGAGAATCATTCCTTTGATATAAATGGGTTCTGGCAAAAGGGAAATATTTCCATCTTCTATAGCTTGGAGAAGAGTAGCCCGAATCCGAGTTTTTACTGCTACCTCCTCTAAACCTACGCCTAATTCCAGCCTCCTCTGTTGTAGAAAAGAGCCAATAGAGTGTAGTTGAGCGGCTTGATCTGAATTTAGTTGATTCACTAATTTTCCCAATATAGTTTGACTACAGTTGTATTTTGCCACAGAATTTAGACTTAGATATGGTTCAAAAAAATAGGAATAGTAAAATGAAAACTACTGCCCTGATCTTTGCCAGCAGAATCTGCCCAAATTTTTCCTCCCCAACCTGTGACAATCTGACGACAGATAGCTAGCCCTAAGCCTGTACCGCCAGTGGTGCGCCGTAAGGCTCCTTCTTCTTGGTAGAAGCGATCGAACACTTTTTCTAGACGATTAGGCTCAATACCCCGACCCGTATCTGTCACCGTTACTTCTAGCATCGCTTTTCCCTTGGCTTCACTCTGCACACTGATTGATCCTTGGGGAGAGGTAAACTTACAAGCATTATCCAATAGTTTTGTTAAAACCTCTACTAACCATTCGCCATCGGCTTGGACGGGGGGCAGATCTTGGGGCAGACGGGTAATAATCTGGGGATGTTCCTGTTTTTCCCGGTGGGAACGAATACTACTAAGTGCCAAATCTACACATTCTTGGATTGATAGGGGTTCAGGATGCCATTCCACTCGGCCACTTTCTAGGCGGGAAAGAGTGAGGAAATCTTGGACTAATTTCCGCATCCGCTCTGCATCCGTCAGGGCAGTTTTCAGCATAATCTGCCTGATTTCTAAGGGCATATCTGGCTCGGCAGCAAGGCTTTCTAGGCAGACTTGAATGGTAGAGAGGGGGGTACGGAGTTCGTGACCAGTGATAGCCACCAAGTTACTACGGGTTCGATCGAGTGCTGCTAGTTGCTGGTTGAGGTCTTCTAAGTTGCTATAGGCATCTGCTTGAATTAAACCAATCCCAATTTGGGCGGCGATCGCTTGGACAAGACTAATCTCTGCCTCTGCCCATTGGTAAGGATGCGTACCATAATGATGTAGTTCAATCATACCTAGTAATTGATTTTGGTAGATTACAGGAACTAAAAGACAGGAGCGGGGGGTTGGCATTAAAGGAAACCATCCCGGAATCTCTCCCCCAGTTTCGCTTACCACATAAGGCTCGAACCCCGCCCTTTGCCAATATAAATAATCTGGAAGTTTGAGGCTCTGGCCATGAAGAGAAATAGTCTCGCCCTGCAAAAACTCATGGCGTAATATGACACTGCGATCGCTGGCCTTGCATTGATAGATCAAACAACGGCAGCAATCCATGACCCGTCCTAGTTCTTGCACTGCTACTTCTAAAATCTCCTCTGGATTCAAACTACGCCGAATAGCATTAGTAATAGAGTTTACCAAGCGTTCTTTTTGCTCCTGAGCAGCAATAGAGCGATAGGTGTTAGTTAATTTACCTTGGCCTTCTTGGAGATAGGCAACCAACCTCTGGACAAAGGGGTCAGGGTTGAGGCCGGGAGTAGGGATATTTAAGGGAGGAGTATTTAGATAGTTTGCTTTGGCGGATTGAATTTTTTCTGCTAATTCTGGACGGTAGGCTAAAATTCGGTCTAGGAGAAGAGAAGCAGCTTGGCAGCTAATAGTGCGATCGAAAGTCCAAATTCCCTCAAAGCTTCTAGTTGCATCCAAATCTTCTAGGAGTTCTAACTCAACTTTCTGTTCTTGGCAAAGTAAACAATAAGAATAGCTTTGACCAATTACTACCAAGTGCCATTCTGAGCTTAGGGAATCCTTGGGGTCAAAAGATATGTTTTCGTGATAATCCGAAGAATTACGAAACTCGGTTTCTGGAGCCGACAGGACATAAACCTGGTCGTTCTGCTGGGCAATTAGGCGATAGCGGTGTGCCTCTTGGCGATAAAAACGAGCTTGTTGGAAACTGGCAATTACTAGAGATTTAGTATTCGAGTCAGCCAAAACTTGATCTTCCATCGCATGGGAGAGCGCCGTGAGGGAAGACTTGAAATAGACCTGAGTTTTGAGATCAGGAAAACTTATGGATAAATCTTCTAGTAGAGAATTTTGAGTCATTATCAACAACTAGCCATTAGCCTATGCTACTAAAAACCAGCATACAATAATCTGCTCATGGTTCGTTGATTAATCTATTAGACCTCTAAATTAGTATTTTGCTTAATATTCAGGCCTCTAGATCCAGAACCTCCCCCTCATCCTCTTCTAGAATTGCAAACCTCCTTTGGGCTTGCACTGCCCGTTCTTCCGTCACCTTCACCGCAATCCTTGTTTCTCTAATTAATAATAAAGAACCTTTCATCAACGCCCCCACAGCGATCGTCCCAATCCCTACGGCTCCAATTTCTATGATCATAGCTACCCAATCATTAACCATAGGCGTAAATACTGCCCCTAAAAGCGAGACTAGTACCGCTGCTGCAAATCCACCGACAGCAGTATAGAAATCTCTCATGGCTTTGATTAGCATTAACATTCGCCGCTGGGTTGCTGCCAATTCCCTTGAGGTCGCCCTTGCGGAAAGTGAACGTGGCTCTGTTTGTTGTTCTAGTTCCTTGGTCAGTTGGCGCGCTCGATCGACAGTTCTGGCAAGGCGATTGCCCGTACCTAGGGCAAGCATAGAACAGGCATTGGTAAGTACTGCTGGGGCAGCAATTAGGGAAAGGGCAGTGAAGGGATTTGTTTGTGGCTCCATCCTATGCAGTTTAGATAACTATGCTCAAAGGCGATCGTATTTCCCTACTTACGGTAATTGGTAAGCAGAATAGGTGGAAAAAAAAACTCTCTAAATATCTGCGTAGATCCGGGAGAAGCTAATGATGATTTCCCAACCATTAAAATTATTAAGTAAATTCCCATAAATACGCTGCAACAGATCAGTGACGGAAGTCATCACTAAATGTATGCTTAATAATCAGTCTAACCAAATATTTAGCCAAATAATTATGATATTTAATTTATTAATAAAGCTAGCTATAAAATTTATTACCACTCCCTTCCAGCATTTTTTTGGCACTAGCCAGAATCTGCCCCAGTTGTCTTTGATACTTAATTCCAGATTTAGTTCTAGGTTTAGTTATGGAGCTATTGTCTGGTGTGCGATCGCTATTTTCTCTCTCAGTTTTTTGCTCCCTCGTCCTGCCCAAGCAGCCCTAAACGATGACAAATTTGATGGTAATATTTTTGCACTCTACGCTGGAAATGGCTCCTTGATCCCCCCACGGGAAAGCCTCAGTGAATCCTTAAGTAGAAATAGACCAGTCCTCCTCACTTTTTACGTGGAAGATAGCCAAGACTGCAAAAAATTCTCGGGAATTATCTCCCAACTCCAACAATACTATGGTAAAGTTGCAGCCTTCACCCCCATCAATGCTGATGCTATTCCTGTTAAAGCCAGCTATGAAAAAAATGAACCCGGCTATTATTACTCAGGAGTATTGCCCCAGACTGTCATTTTAGATCAAAAAGGACAGGTAGTATTTGATGGCAAGGGGCAGGTAAAATATGAAGCTCTAGATGATGTGTTACGCAAAGTTTTTGATCTCTTACCCCGGACTGAATCGGCAGAACTTAAGCAACGAGCTTTTAATGAAATAAATACAGAACTAGCTCCCTAGCAATTATCTATAGAAGCAGCTTTTATTAGTTAAGAAAAACGCACCCGGCGGGTGCGTCTTCTCTATTATTTATAAATTCTTGTAATTTAAATCTATTTTATAGCGCTCGCCATTATGCTTAGGACAGACAAAGGGCTTAAGCCCCTTGTTATCAAAATTTATCAATGTCTTGACTGAAGTGACGCTTGCTATAGTTAATTTTAGTCGTGACAAATAAAACATCATCTGGTAAATAGTATCTATAGTTATTAATATTATTAACCAACAAATAAACAAGCATCAATGACTGCTGTATCTTCGACAACAAATTCTCGTATCAAACCCTACAAATTACCTTGGAATTGGATTTTCACTTGGGTATATTTATCCATTATGTTAATTATTCCCACGGTGGCACTTTTTCTTAGGGCAAGTACTAATAAAGACTTCTGGGCTGTTGCGACTTCTCCCGTTGCAATTTCAGCCTACGATGTTACCTTTGTCACTGCTTTGGTGGCTTCTCTATTTAATGGAGTATTTGGCACTTTAATTGCTTGGGTATTAGTCCGTTATGACTTTCCCCTAAAACGATTTATTGATGCAGCGATCGATCTCCCCTTCGCCCTGCCGACAGCCGTAGCTGGTTTAACTATTGCCACAGTTTATAGTCCTAATGGTTGGATTGGTTCCTTCCTAGCACCCTTGGGGATTAAAGTTGCTTTTACTCGCTTGGGAGTATTAGTCGCAATGATTTTCATTTCCCTTTCCTTTGTGGTTAGAACAGTCCAACCAGTATTACAAGAAATGGCTAAGGAAGTAGAAGAATCGGCATGGAGTTTGGGAGCTTCTAAATCCCAGACTTTTTTTCTAGTAATTCTCCCTTCTTTACTACCAGCAATTTCTACGGGGGTTGCCTTAGGATTTGCCAGAGCAGTAGGGGAGTATGGCTCGACAGTTATTGTGGCCTCCAATGTGCCTTTTAAGGATTTAATTGCTCCGGTATTAGTTTTTCAGCGCCTAGAGCAATTTGATTATTCTGGGGCAGCAGTAATTGGCTGTGTAATGCTAATTATCTCTTTGATTATGTTATTAATTATTAACTTGTTACAAGCATGGGGAAGTAAGTATGACGATCGCTAAAGATATTACTCGGGAAAAATTCATCTCTGAATCAAAACTTTCTAAGATTCAAATAGTCCTAATTGCTATCGCCTTAGCCTACGTGACCCTAGTAATTTTTGTGCCGGCACTTAATGTATTTACTCAAGCATTTAAGAATGGGGCCGGACCTTTTTTTAGTAACTTTGCCGACAAAGACTTTCGATCGGCAATCCAGCTAACTTTACTAATTGCGATAGTCTGCGTACCCTTAAATACAGCCTTTGGTTTGTGTGCAGCCTGGGCGATCGCTCGAAGTCGCTTTCGGGGAAGAGCTTTAGTAATTAGTATTTTAGATTTACCCTTTTCCATATCTCCTGTAGTTGCCGGTTTAATGATTATGCTGCTCTATGGTCGTCAAGGTTGGTTTGGAGGATTCTTAGAAACAATTAATCTCAAAATTGTTTTTGCTACTCCGGGAATTATTCTAGCAACAGCTTTTGTTACCCTACCTTTTGTGGCCCGAGAAGTGATTCCAGTCTTAGAAGAAATGGGCAGTGAGCAAGAAGAAGCAGCCAGAACTCTAGGGGCAAATGATCGACAAATCTTTTGGCGAGTCACCCTACCAAATATACGTTGGGGATTGCTCTACGGGGTGATTCTCACTAATGCTAGGGCAATGGGAGAATTTGGGGCAGTTTCGGTAGTTTCTGGGAATATTGCCGGGCAAACTCAATCTCTGCCCCTCTTTGTAGAACAGGCTTACAAACAATACCAGACTCAAGCCGCCTTCTCTGCTGCTGCGCTACTGGGGTTTTTAGCTCTAGTTACCTTAGTGGCAAAAACGATCGTGGAGCAGAAAACTCAGATCAAGGAAGTGGAGTAAATGATGCATACTTAGCAGGGGTAGGGGTACAGAGTTTCTTGGGGTCAACTTAAGCCTAAAACTAACGTGAGTTCGGGATAAGAAATCCCTCTGATACCATTTTACGAAAGCCATAACCCTTATCGCTGGCTGAGCGTAGTCGAATTTATGCTGAGCGAAGTCGAAGTAGCCAAAACCCCACCACAAATCTTCGATCAATTATCTTGATTTGTAGCGGAAATGTTCCCTTCGACTCCGCTCAGGGAACGTCTCTAAGCTTAGGGTCAGAGCTTTTGCTTAAACCGAGCTCAGGTTAAAACTACTAAGGAGTATGGCTTTCCTTTGAATCTTGAAACCCTCCAAATCTCCGCACTTCGTGCCGCTAAAGCTAGAGAAAGGTAGACTTTGAAGAATTTTAGTTCCCTCACCCCTACTTTTTCTTACCCCCAAACATTCCTCCGAGAAAACCACCTCCACCAGATTTATTGTCAGGTGGTTTTTTAGTATTTCCGGGAGCAGATTTTGATGAACCACCTTTAGTTTGTCCACTCAGACGATTTAAGATATCCCTAGCTTTTAAGGCCGAGGGTTCTTGGGGATTCAGTTGTAATGCCCGATTAATATGTACCTTCGCCATAGTTGGCTGATTTTGTTTTAAGAAAGCTAACCCTAATAAGCCATGACAACTACTACTGGATTGATCCATTTGGAGGCCTTCCCGAAGTTCTTGAATAGCTTGGGCAAAGTTATTTTTCTCTAGATATTCTTCCCCACGACGAATACAGGGTTCTGCCAAAGAAACTCTAACTACTGGGGTTTGAGCTTTAGGGACAGATGAAGTAGTGGTTGAGGTGGCCTTAGGTGCTGCTGGAGTAGTACGAACAGATTCTCCTTTGCTTTCTTTCCGCATTAGGTAGACCATATTTAGCTCGCTGATATTAGCGATCGATTCCAATATCTTATCTACTAAAACTTCTTTATATTGTTCTGCCGATAATTTTTGGATACTATTTTTGTAGAGCAAATCCAGATTAGCTCCTGCCTGCAATAACTGTTTTGCCTCTTCTGTGTGCAGATTCATTTGCACAGATTCCCCAGCTAAACGCTGCCCCAACCTCTTTAGCACCACCCCATATTCCTTGCGATGCCGATCTTGAGATAATTGCTCGTAGGCGGGATTGATAATTTTGGAAAGCATCTGAGTAGCTTGCTTTTTCTGTCCCTCAGTTTCTGCTTTGCAAGAATCAGGATGTAGGACACGGGCAATACTTATATAGCGTTGTCGGACTTGCTTAATCTCCGCATCCACGGGTATACCCAAGATCGCATGCTGATCAATGAAGTCATATTTAAATAATCCGCGCCCAATTTTTATCGACATAAGAGTATAGGTTCCCTTGCCCCGCCGAATTATGTAATTCTAGTATTGTTCAATATATTGATTATTGCTCAAGATATCAATATTGATAATGATACTAACAAATCTATCCTGAATATTCTTACTCCTATCCGGTTTTTTATCAAGGTTTAGGAGTTGATTAGAATCAAAAATCAAGCTACTCTATTGTAGCATTACGCCACATAGGCTACTAGTAATTGGTCAACTATGAATACACCGCCAGAATCATCACCAGAATCATCCCTAGAGATACTTCCAGAAACCTCAGCAGAAATTGATCCAGTTAAAACTTTAGGCGATCGCTCAGGCAAAGCCCGACAACTTTTGGGTATGAAAGGGGCTGCTAGTGGAGAAACTTCCATCTGGAAAATTCGCCTCCAATTGATGAAGCCGATTACTTGGATTCCCCTAATTTGGGGTGTAGTTTGTGGAGCCGCATCCTCTGGTAACTATACTTGGAGCTTAGAAGATGTGCTGAAAGCAGCCGCCTGTATGCTCATGTCTGGCCCTTTGATGGCGGGTTATACCCAAACCTTAAATGATTTTTACGATCGAGAAATTGATGCTATCAATGAACCCTACCGCCCCATTCCTTCAGGAGCAATTTCAATCCCTCAAGTCACAACCCAAATTTTAGTACTATTGGGGGCGGGGCTTACCGTGGCTTATCTTTTGGATCTGTGGGCGGGGCATGAAGTCTTAAGTATGACCTTGCTCACTCTTTTGGGTGCTTTCTTGGCTTATATCTACTCGGCTCCCCCCCTCAAGCTCAAGCAGAATGGCTGGCTGGGGAATTACGCCCTCGGCTCTAGCTATATTGCCCTACCCTGGTGTGCCGGTCATGCCCTGTTTGGAACTCTAAATTGGACGATCGTGGCACTGACAATGTTTTATAGTTTGGCGGGGTTGGGAATTGCGATCGTTAATGATTTTAAGAGCGTGGAAGGAGATAGCCAACTGGGGTTAAAATCTTTACCTGTAATGTTTGGCGTTGGGACAGCAGCATGGATATGTGTCGTGATGATTGATCTATTTCAAGCGGGGGTGGCGGGATACTTAATTTCCATCCACCAAAATCTCTACGCCGTGATCCTGCTCTTATTGATTATTCCCCAGATAACTTTCCAAGATATGTACTTCCTGCGAGATCCCCTAAAAAATGATGTGAAATATCAAGCCAGTGCCCAGCCCTTCTTGGTGTTAGGAATGCTAGTTGCTGGTTTAGCTTTGGGGCATTGATTACCGTAGAACGTAGTCATTCTTTAACTTGTCCACTATACTCAAAATCCTATGCACGCTTTATCTATTCCCACTTGGGTGATCCATATTTCTAGTGTTCTAGAGTGGGTTGTGGCTATTTGGCTAATTTGGCGCTATGGAGAAGTGACGGGCGATCGCTCTTGGTTTGCCCTTTCCTACAGTATGTTGCCATCTTTGGTAAGCGCCATGTGTGCCTGTACTTGGCACTTTTTTGAAAATACTCCTAACTTAGAATGGCTAGTGACTCTACAAGCAGCGATGACTGTGTTAGGAAATAGCACTTTTTGTCTAGCTGGGTGGTGGATCTGGCGATCGACCAAGACCCCTCATCCCCCAGGCTTCCTTCAACAAGCTCAAGACATCGCTTCTCCCACAAAAGGCGAAGGGGAGCAAGGCTAAAATTTTCCTGTTCCCTCTCCCCTTGGGAGAGGGCTAGGGTGAGGGCTTATATTTGATAAAAATTATGTCGAAAGAAACTTTATTTGGTTTATCTTTGTTTCCTTATCTAGGAGCCTTGTGGTTCTTGACTAAATCCCAGAAGGTTCCCCCTCTCGCCTTAAAGGGATTCTATGGCACGCTGATATTCGTTGCTGTCACCATTCCTGCCGGTATCTATGCTCAAGTTGCGTACAATACATCTCTAGCAAACGTAGATTGGCTCCACGGGGCAGCAGAATCATTTTTGACGATCGTAAATATTATGGTGGTGCTAGGGTTTCGCCGGGCATTGCTGGATTATCAAAGTACGCAAGATCAAAAAGGCAGTTGAAATGCTTTTGGCAAGAGTTCGATTCAATTTCGCCCACCGATCGGAGCCTAGGTGAAAAGTTTACGGTTTGACTTTGCTAAATGACTGGAGCCAAGATCAATAACGCTTAATTGCCCTAGACATTTCTCGTTGGTCATCCCGTTTTTTGATGCTTTCCCGTTTGTCGTGGACTTTTTTGCCTTTAGCTAGAGCGATCGTAATCTTTACTAAGCCCCGTTTCATATACATTTTCAAAGGAATCAAGGTCAAGCCCTGTTGTTCTACCTTCCCGATGAGTTTGCGGATTTCCTGTTTGTGGAGGAGGAGTTTCCGGGAACGCCGGGGATCATGATTAAAGTAGGCGGCGGTTTTTTCGTAGGGAGAAATATGGACATTGAGCAACATTGCTTCGCCATTCCGAATTAGGGCATAGCCATCTTGGAGGTTAGCCTTGCCTTGACGAATAGATTTTACCTCAGAACCTTGGAGTTCTAAACCTGCTTCGTAGGTTTCTAGAATCTCGTAGAGGTAACGGGCTTTGCGATTATCAGTAACTATTTTGAAGCCTTCACTTTGCTCTTTCATAAGCCAATTATAAATTATAGAAGAGTCTTTTGTTGAGGTGAAAGCCTTTACTCAGCAGTTTTCATCTCGCATTGCCACTTGTCTCAGCCAATGATTAGGTAGGTTTGATTCTCCAGAGATTATAGTTTCAAATATATAAGTCCGTGTAGTATGGATGTTAAGACGCTAATTGCCGTAAGTATAAGACAGGCGATCGCTAAAAACAGGTGTCGCATTCCTTCTCCATAACGTGGGTCGATACCCTTCGTCCTGCTGATAAGGTATCCTCCTAAGAAACCACCAAGATGCCCCCAGTTATCGGTATTGGGCATTATGAATCCAACTAAAAACAATACCAAGGCATAGGTCAAGGCTTGATGGCTGAACGTAGATTTGCCTGTAATTTGTCCATAGGCAACCAGTGCTCCTAGCAACCCAAAGAATCCACCAGAGGCTCCGATGGTGAGTTGAGAGCCCTGTAGAATAGGAATTCCTTGAAAAATTTGCCCTGTGAGGCTGGTCAGGAGACAACCAATGACAATTGAAACTGTATAGATCAAGACCAATCGCCCAGTTCCAAATGCCTGAGCCACTTGAGGAGCAAATTGCCTAATCCACAGTAGGTTGAATACAATATGAAATAGGCTACCGTGCAACCAACCTGCACTCAAAACAGTCCACCAAGAGCCTAGGCTAAATACTGGAATTGCTCCACTGGCACCAAAGAGTAGTAGGCTTTTATTGCTAGGTAATAAAAGATTGAATATTCCGGTACTCCTAACATTGCCAAAGTCAACTAAAAGCGTTGTTAAATACAGAATAATACATCCCCAAGTCACAATTGCTGTAAAGCCAAGGTCAGCACCTAAGCGACGTAGAGGGCGTGAGTAGCCCCATAAGCTAGGATTTTTCTGAGTGCAATGAGGACAGGTTGGATTAGTGACCGAAATTAGTTTGTTGCAGAAAACACAAATACAAGCACCACTAGTCTGTCGCTTAAAAAAATCCAATGTTATTACCTCACTATAAACCTTTAAAAGAGGGGAAATGTCCACAGTAAGGATGTCACAAATCAATGTTTCACTTCTCTGTAGAACCTCCTATCTTCAGTTATCAATGTGCAATACCAACTGGCACTTTTCTCCAAAGGAGAGGCTACGCCAACAGCCTTGTTGATAAGATGATTATAACTGAGATATTGCTGCTTAATTTGGAATAATTATACAAGAGTGAGGAATCCACTATAGTCTTGTATATGCTTTCATACCGCTACTCATCCATCGCTGATCGAGTGTGGGGCTTCTGGCTTAGGAGCTAAATGCTGACAAGTAAACTATTTGTGCTAGAAACAAAACAGCTAACGGGTCGGGAATTCTTAATATAATTTATGTACTTAACTTGGTTTTCTAGTAATACATGGCTGATTGAAATGGCAGGATTGCGTATCTTGCTAGATCCTTGGCTAGTAGGAGATTTGACTTTTAGTAATCTAGATTGGCTCTTCAAAGGCTCCTGCGCCGATCGCCCGTTGCCCGATCGCCTAGATTTAATTCTTCTTTCCCAAGGTCTAGAAGATCATGCTCATCCCGAAACTTTGAAACTGCTTGATCGGACTATTCCTGTAGTTGCTTCTCCTAGTGCTGCCCAAGTAGTCGCTGCCCTTGGCTATACCCAGATTACAACCCTGCGTCATGGAGAAAGTTATAACTATCAAGACCAGTTACATATCACTGCTACAACTGGTTCCCTTGTAGGCCCGACAACTATTGAAAATGGTTATGTACTTCAGGATTTGGTCAACCAAACTAGTCTCTACTACGAACCTCACGGCAGCCATAACTCAGCCTTAAAGCAATTCGCTCCGGTAGATGTGGTGATTACCCCGATCACCGACCTTAAACTGCCCCTAGGGATTCCCCTAATCCAAGGTAATACTGCTCTGGCTGCCGTAAAATGGCTCCAGCCCAAAATTCTCCTACCCTCTGCGGTACCGGGAGATGTGAGCTATACAGGTTGGTTAGTAAATTTTCTAACTAGCCAAGGGAGTGCTAACCAATTGCAACAGTTGTTTACTAAAAATAATTTGGCAACTAAGATTGTGGAACCGAAACCGGGCGATCGGCTAGAACTATTAGAGGGTATCTGAAAAGTTGGTATAGGGGTAGCTTAGTGGTTTCAACCGCCAGACACTTCTTTTTAAGGGGGAGTGAGGAGGCTCAATCTAGGAGGGATTTTGACGGAATTTTATTTGATTTTAGGTATGATGTTGGTGACATTTCCAGTGCGCTACACTATGTTTGCTTTAAGTAGTAAACTGCAATTTAGCACCGAATTTCAGCAAGTTTTAAGCTATGTTCCTGTGGCAATTCTGACAGCGATCGTGATCCCGGCAATTCTCATTCCCCAAGGCGATCGCCTGTTTTTTAGCTATGCCAATCCTCGATTATTAGCAGGGATTCTTACCCTAGTAATAGGATGGTGGCGGGGAAATTTGTTATTAACTATTGTGGTAGGCATGGTAGCTTTCTTGGCTTTTCAGTGGCTTCTTAGCTCCCTCCAACCTGTTTAGGATTGCGATATAATTAACAAATATTTAGTAGTTAAGGAAAGATTCTATGTCCATTCTGGCGGCGATCGCAGTTTTAGCAGTACTTATTGTGGTTCACGAGTTGGGACACTTCCTAGCAGCCCGGCTTCAGGGTATCTACGCTAATCGGTTTTCTATTGGTTTTGGGCCGATTTTATTAAAGTATCAAGGTTCCCAAACGGAGTATGCCATCCGGGCATTTCCTTTAGGAGGCTTCGTGGGTTTTCCGGGGGAAGATGAAGAAACAGATATCCCGGCGGATGACCCCAATCTATTGCAAAATCGCCCCTTGATAGACCGAGCGATCGTTATCAGTGCAGGGGTAATTTCTAATCTAATTTTTGCTTATTTCCTATTGGTAACTCAGGTAGGCCTAGTGGGCATCCCTACTTTTAATTATCAACCCGGAGTTCTGATCTCTCAAGTTGCTCCAGAAGGTAGCAGTCTCATAGCTCAACAGGCAGGCATCAAAGCAGGTGATATTGTTACCACTATCAATGGTCAAGAATTACCTAGTAGCAAAGCTGCCATGACTAAACTAATGGTAGATATTCAGCAAACTCCCCAACAATCCCTCAATTTAACTATCAAACGCCAAGATCAAATCCTTCAGTTATCCGTCACGCCTGAATTAGGTGCTGATGGTAAGGGAAAAATTGGGGTACAACTTGCTCCCAATGGAGAACTATTTAGGAAGAAAGCTGAGAATATTGGGGAGGCTTTGATTAGTGGTGCGGAAGAATTACAGCGAGTTACTGT
>JANMHD010000090.1:0-14669 GCA_031374985.1 Coleofasciculaceae cyanobacterium OTE_70_metabat_329
AAGTAATCCCTGGAAATATTTTCTAATTCATGAATTATAGATGATTGATTTAATCTAGGTATTTCACAAGAAAAATTTGCTTTTAAATACTCATAAGCTCCTACGATATATTCAGAATTTAAATCGTCTTTAAGATTAAGAGATAATGTATTAGATAACGACTCTATAGAGTCTGCAATTTTTCTCGTTTTTTGTAGAAGTAGCGTAGAAGATAATTTTTCTATTCGTCTTTTTAAGAGCTTACGAATATCAGCATTTGCAAAAGTTGCGCCATCTTCCTTTATAATTCCTACTCGACAAAATATATTACCTTTTTTAATATATATAGTGCCAATCATTGTTGGCTTATCATCTATATATTGCTTTTCCCCGATCACTTTTACTTCAATAAACTCATCACCAAGTTTTACAGAAAATTGTTCGCTACCTAAATTAGCATCAAGAAGAAGCGAATCTATTTCTTCGGAAGTCAATATCTCTGGAAAGAGTAGATTTCTGTCATAGATATTATCTATTATAGAACTCTTAGGATTGGTCATAATATCATGATATTAAAGGACTATAATCTTTGCTTTGTATTGAACATTTGGCAAACCATCGAAAAACGACATTCATAATCGATCGTCTTCTCGCTTTATAGTTGTATCTATTCCCCTAAGAAATCCTCGCATCTGGTTTATGGGCTTAATTGGGATAAATTCAAGCCGATTGTTATAGAGTAGGACTTGGATTTTCTGCCCCGGCTGAATACCTAAAGACTCCCGTGCCAACTGAGGAATTTCAACTTGAAAATCTGCTGAAACAATTACTGTATTCATAATTTGCTTACTTTCTAGTAGTCCTAGACCAATGATTTTGGGTTAAGGATATCCCCTAGGCTACTGGAGACATCCTTAATTATTTAGACTACCCTTTTTAATTCGAGTTTAATTTACCCTGTCCAAAGCGGCGATGCTGGAGCCATAGCCCCGCTATCATTCCTATTGCTAAAACTGCGGTGAAGTAAAATAAACTTACAAATCTCACAAACATGGGCGGAGCAATACCTTCTACTTCAATTTCTCGGCTAACTTGGAATGGCTCAAATTGCTTACCATTAGAGCTGGGTGCTACTTCTACTTCAACCTTGTGGGGTGCACCATCAAAGAATTGTTCCTGCCATACTAATAAGCCCTTGGCATCAGGTACACCTTGATAGGCAAAAGCAACCCAATTATTTTCTAATTGAGTAGATTTAATTCTCAATGTGGCATCACTTATTGGTTGATTTGTTTGACTATCCATCAGTTTTGCTTGGAAGGCCGCAGTTTTACCAACAACAGTATTCTCATCCCCGGTGAGTTCTAATTTTAAGCCTTGGGACTCAATTAAACCAGAGTTGTTAGCAGGAAGGGCTGCTGATTCCATACCCGCATGGGCGGCAAATTCTGCACTGATATTAAAAAATAACAGAACTGCGATCGCTAAGACACTCACCCCACTCAGGAGCAAGCGGACTCGCTGGGGAGCAATTTCTCCAGATTGAATTTCTTGACGACCACCAATGATCCAACCACCACCAAACCCGATCGCTAGCAATACTACCAGTACCACCGGGAAATACTTTAACTTCAAAGGACTTTCAGGAACTGTAAGGTTTAAAGTCTGCTCAATGGGGGCAAATCCATTAGCTACGATATTGCTCCGCAACGCTAAAGCGATCGGAGTCACCTGAACTTGCAACTGATAATTTCCCCGAATCGGGAAGACCTGCTGCATCTGAAACTCGCCAGTGGGGGCATTAGCTTCTATATCCAATAGCTTAGTTCCTTCCACGATCGGGAAATCTGTGGTGAACCAAGGCGTAGGCGGTGGGGTTAAAACTTGCACATGGAAGCGAGCATTCTGCAAGGGTGCACCTGCGGCATCTCGTGCCTGAAATTTCAACTGTACGGGGGCATTGTAACTCCCTGATCCTAAATATCCTGTCGCTTCTGCTTCTAGGGGAACAGCCTGAGCGATCGGCGGCTCGGTGGTTAACTGTACAGATGGTTGGGATGACTGAGAAACACTAATAACTGCATAACAAAGAATACCGATGAAGCAAGCTACGGCCATCAACCTAGACCATCTAAACTTGAACTTAAATTTTGAAAACATGATTAGAAACTCCTACAATTGCTAAACCCAAATATTAATGACAACTCACGCCCAAAGTATGGTGTCGTAGGGAATGCGCCGAATCATGGATTGCAGGATAAGTGCTGAAATAAACTAACCAAATTATCAAAGACCATAGCACTACATACAAAATTGCTTGAGCTGGCCTCGATAGGACAAACTGCTCAGTCCGCCGCCATGAAATTTGCATAGAAGTTCTCATTCTGTACCTCGCAGATGAAATAGGATTAATTAAAGCGATCGGCGGGTATTCTGACTCAGAAAGCCTAATAGCTAACCTTACAGTTGCGGGACAGTGCCGGACTTGCACCGAACTTTCCCCCTTTCTTCTAGAAGCTGTTTCCCCCTAGAACCGATGAACGAAAATCTTACCATTGTTAGTAGATCGGTGATAGGAGAGATTTAGAAAATTAATGCTTAAATTGTTCTCCAGCTAACATTTTTATTGTCTGGGGGCATACATGATAACTAGCACTCCCTGAAAAGTAATCTCCCTGCCAAGTAGGTCAAATTTATCAAAGATAACCTGATCAATCAGCCATCCCCAAGCGATCGACAACACCACAAAAACTCCCCCGTAGGCTGCATAATCCCGTCTAAAGTTCACAGTTTGTAAAAAAGTATCTCTAAAAATCTTTGAACACTAACCCGGTTTGCTAGACAGTGTAAATAGTTGTATCGCTAGGGGCAGAGATGCAATCTAGGATAATTTATCAGGGCATAATTGAAATAGAGTACACCCCTGTAAAATCATGGCACAGACAAATTCCACCACGCTGGTAGAGCAACCCCAAGGAAATATTCAAAATACCCAAGGTAAATGGCAAGCGATCGCCTCCCATCTCCAGAATCAACTCAAACAGAAAGAAGTAGCTGTGAAAGTTGCTCGTAAGCATGGGAATCTATACATCATTTTAGAATTTTCAGCCCAAGAGGATGCTCCTCAGCAAAAATCGGTAGTAGCCACCGTCCGGCAGGCTCTAGAACTACTACACCAATCCGGCATCACGACAATTAAGGTAGGGGCGCAACAAAGGGGGACAAATACACCTATTTGGGTAGAAAAAATTGAACTAAGTAGCTTCATTCTAGCCAAAGAACTAGTTCAATGGTCACAACCAGACCTGCTGATCAGTCCTAGCTGGGGAGGTGTGCCGAATATTCCTCTAGGGGAAGGAAAGAAATATCTACGTTTTGTGGTGGGAAATTCTTTTCAAAATGCTAAAGCTGAAAGTCTAACTACTCTCTTAGCGCTAGATAATATTAGAGAGGTAGTAAAAATTTCGCCTCAAAAAGTTTTGGCAGTTCCCCACGTGCCAGACTGGTTATTAGGCATCTACGATTGGCGGGGAGAATTACTCTGGCTAGCAGACCTCAATCGTCTTTTGGGATTCGATATTGCTCCGCAACGCCAAGGCGACCGTACTAATCTCTCAGAGGGGGGGATGATGATCTCTCTCCAAGTCCACAAACATACCCTAGGGTTATTTATTCCCCAAGTGGAGGAAATCGAACAACACAACCCAGAGAAACTCCAAGCCCCAGTTCCCGGTTTACTGCCTACTCATCTCCTACCGTACGTTCAAGGATATATAAGTTCAACTAACAGTATTATCCTAGAGCCAAGTAAGTTGATTCAGCGAACCCAGCATCTACGAACGCAATAAACAGTTCTCAATCATCAGTTCTCAATCATCAGTTCTCAATTATCAGTTGTCAGCTATCAGTAAATGATGCAGTATAAAAATAATCCTAGCCCAACCACCTAACCTAAGACCAAGAACTCAGTAATAAATACCTACCGCAATCCTATGACTGGAACCTACCAACCTACCCCATCTATCAACGATTTACCCCTAGGGAAGCCAGATATTTCCCTCTACCCAGACCAAGAAGAGCTTACCGATATGGCACTTCCTGCCCCCAATGTAAATCAATTTCTAATGACCATTAACGAGTTTAAGGAAGAATTGGAACGGGTAGGTAGATTAGATCGATCGGAAGTCCGAGAAAAACTCCAACAATTCCAACGTTTTGGAGAGCAGGTAGAAAAGTTCACTGGTACTGTCAACCGAGAGTTTCAGGAATTTAAGCAAGAATTAGCCGAGTTTAGAACTAGTCAAGGGACGAATCAAGGTACGGGGCAACCAGCTTGGCGGCAGGAGCAGGTTCTTGAATTGAGTACTATTATCCAGAAAGCTCCTACTCGTGAAGCTCTTTTTCACCTAGTAGTTACAGAAGTTCAAAAATTGGCATTAGTAGAGCGGGTATTAATCTATCGTTTCCAGTCTGCAACTCAAGGCATAGTAGTTCATGAAGCAGTAGCAAGAGGTTGGACTCCTTCCCTCGGAGAAACCATTGATGCCACTTACTTTGGGGCAGATAAACAGGGGGATTATCTCCGGGAGAAAATAGTTGCCATTAACGATGCTACCCATCCCCAGATTACCCCCTACCAACAACAAATTCTAAGTAAGTACCAAGTTAGCTCTAGCCTAAGTGTGCCGATCGTCATTGCTGGGAAGGTATGGGGCTTATTAGTCCTCCAGCATTGTAGCCAGAGCAGCCAAAATAACCAAAATCGATTTTCTAATGGTAAGCCTAACCCAGAGGGAGTTGCGCCTTGGAGTAGTAGCTTAAGGGGCTTATTTTATCAAGTGGCCACGGAACTAGCCCTGAAGTTAATTACCTTTGAGGTAGAAATCCAAGTAGAGCAGCAGAATAATCGAGAGCTATTGGTAGGGCGGGTGATCGAAAAAATTCGGACTACTTTAGATATTGATAGTATTTTCCGCACCACAACCCAAGAACTACGCCAGATATTAGGGGCAGATCGATCGGTCGTCTATAAGTTCCGCCCCGATTGGAGTGGGGAATTTGTCATGGAATCCGTAGGGACAGGATGGACATCAGTACTAGAGATGCAGCGGCAAAACCCAGCCATGATGGAAAATACTGCTGACTCTAATTGCAACCTAAGATTACTAGCAACGGCTCCCGCTAGTGAGAACCTCCGGCTGAATAACCGCCCTGGAACAAGCCTGAATAATAGTGATTCTCTAAACCGGGGTAATCTTAGCGCAGGTGAGTTAGATAAACGTAATTTTCCCCAATCTAACAATCCAAACTACAATAACTCTTCTTATCAAAATCAATACTCCAATCAATACTCTGGGGGGGTGGATACCTATCTTCGGGATACTAGAGGTGGTGGCTATAGCAAAGGGGATCCTTGCCGAGTAGTTAATGATGTTTATCAAGCTGGTTTTTCTCGTTGCTACCTAAATACCCTAGAGCAGTATGAAGCTAAAGCCTATATCACTATAGCTATTTATCAAAACGATCAACTCTGGGGATTGCTGGCTACCTATCAATGCTCTAATCCACGAGAGTGGACAGAGTCAGAAATTAATTTATCTGTCCAAATTGCCTCCCAGTTAGGGGTAGCAATCCAACAGGCAACCTTCATGGAGCAACAGCAGGAGCAAGCAGAGCAAATTCGTCAAGCGGTGGCACGGGAGAAAACTGTAATTAAGGTTGTAGATAAGCTGCGGCAGTCCCAAGATTTAGATAACAATTTTCGGACTATTACCCAAGAAGTACGATCGCAACTGGTGAAGAGCGATCGGGTGGCGATCTATCGCTTCAATCCAGATTTTAGTGGTGAGTACGTTTCTGAGTCGGTGGCTCCCGGTTGGGTCAAAATCCTCAAGGAAACTACCGGCGAGGGGCATGTGGGAGCAACGGTCTGGTCTGTGGACACCTATCTCCAAGAAACGAAAGGGGGACAGTTTATTAATAAACGCAGTTCCGTCATCAATGATGTGTACAATCACGGCCTTACCCAGTGTCATGTGGAAACCCTAGAACTTATTCAGGCACGGGCGTATATAATCATGCCCATCTTTGTAGGGGGAGACCAGCTATGGGGACTGCTGGCAGTGTACCAAAATTCTGGGCCTCGTCAATGGACTGAGGTAGAAGTGAGCCTGATTACTCAAATTACTGCCCAATTGGGGGTGGCAATCAAGCAGGCAGAGTTTGTAGTGCAGCAGCAGCAACAGGCAGAACAACTCCGCTTGGTGGTGGAACGGGAACGGGCGATCGCCAAAATTGTCGATAAGCTCCGCCAATCTTCAGATATTGAAACTATTTTTCGGACTACGACCCAAGAAGTTCGTTTGCAGGTGGTGAAGAGCGATCGGGTAGCTATCTATCGTTTCGAGCCAGATTTTAGTGGGTTATACGTAGCCGAATCCGTTGCCAGTGGATGGGTAAGGGTCATGGAACAAAATATTGCCCCACCCCAAGTAGGCGGTAATATCCGGTTTGTGGACAATGCCCTGCAAAGAGATACCTATCTCCAAGAAAGTAAAGGCGGGCAGTATGTTTTCAAGAAAAATTCTATTGTTGAGGATATTTATCAAGCCAACTTTTCTCCTTGTTATGTCGAAGCACTAGAAGGAATTCAGGCTAGGGCTTATTTGATTGTGCCGATCTTTGTGGGAGAAAAACTTTGGGGCTTATTTTCTGCTTACCAAAACTCTGCCCCTCGGCATTGGCAAGAGGCAGAAATCAACACAATGGTACAAATAGCCGCCCAGTTGGGTTTTGCGATCCAAAGAACAGAGTACCTCCAACAACTCCAAGCCCAGTCGGAACAACTTGTTCTAGCAGCTCAAAGGGAAAAAGAGGCTAAAGAACTCTTGCAACAACGGGCGATTAACCTCCTAGCTGCGGTAATGCCAGCCTTAGATGGTAACCTCACAGTCCGTGCTCCCCTAACTAATGATGAATTGGGGACGATCGCTGATGTGTATAACAATACCCTGAAATCTCTCTGTGAAATTGTAGTCCAAGTGCAAACCGCCGCTACCCAAGTGGCAGCAACTTCCACCAAAAGTGAAGGAGCAGTTAATCAACTAGCCGCCCAAGCTCAAGAGCAGTTTAAGGAAGTGATTCAGGCGCTAGAAGAAGTGCAACTGATGGTTAATTCCACCCAAGAAGTGGCCGCCAATGCTCAAGCGATCGATCAGGCAGTCCTCAAGGCCAATCAAACAGTCCGATCGGGGGATACAACTACCCAAAGAACCGTAGCAGGGATTCTGGATATTAAGGAAACTGTGACGGAGGCTGGAGAAAAAGTCAAATCCTTGGGAGAATCTTCCCAAAAGATTTCTCGGGTAGTAAGCCTGATTAGTGACTTTGCTACCCAAACCCAGTTACTTTCTCTGAATGCTGCCATTGAAGCCACCCGGGCTGGGGAGTACGGGCGGGGGTTTGCGGTGGTTGCTGATGAAGTGCGTTCCCTAGCTCGGCAATCTGCTAAAGCTACAACGGAAATTGAACTAATGGTGCAGGAAATCCAAAGCCAGACTAGTGAACTATTCAAGGTAATTGAAACCGTCATTGGGCAGGTAACTAACGGGACTAACCTAGTACAGGAAACAAGGGAAAGCCTACAAGCGATCGCTTCTGCCACCACGGAAATTAGTAAATTAGTTGCCGGGATTACCCAAGCTACCCTTGCCCAAACTGATCAAGGAAAATCCGTCACCCAAACCATGCAGGGAGTAGCAGCAACTTCTAAGGAAACATCCCAAGAATCTACTCAAGTGACTGCTTCCTTCCAAGAACTCCTAGCAACTGCCAATCAGTTACGGGACACTGTGGCCCAGTTCCAAGTAAATTAGGGAGAAGGAGGTAGAGGAGGTAAAGAAGGTAAAGAAGTTTAATAAATGAACTTTCCTTTGCTATTTATCTAACTAAATTTCCTAGTTATATCTGACTAAATAATTCTTTATTCCCCTACCTCCCCTTACCTCCCTGGACCTCCCCTTACCTCCCCTTACCTCCTTCCCCCCATGAGTACCAAAATTCACCAAGAAAACTACCTCTACTTTCTGAATGAATCAGAGGATTTACTGCGGATGATCGAAACTGAATTACTCAATCTCCGGGAGCAGCGGACTCAGTCTAAGGTCTATGGCTTGATGCGATCGACCCATACTCTTAAGGGTGCTGCGGCGATCGTGGGACAAAAAACTATCCAAGACCTTTCCCACTATCTAGAAAATGTCTTTCAGGCTCTACTAGACCCAACAGTAGCTATTGATGCTGAGTTAGAAACCTTGCTTTTTCAGGGTTATGAATGTCTCCGGCTGGCCCTAGCGGCGGAAATTCGGCGGGATACCTATAGTCTTGAGAATATTAAAAATCAGGGTGCAGAGCTATTCAATCAAATTCAACAAAAAATGGGAGATGCTCTAGCTAGGGAGAATGCTATTCCTAGTTCCGCAGAGCTTGGGTTTGATATTGTAAAATCCGTCTTTGAGGTGGGGGTTAAAGAAAAACTGGCGATGATGGTAGCAGTCTGGGAAACAGAGAATTCTCAACAGATCCTCGATACTTTTGTGCCAGCGGCAGAAATCTTTGTCGGTTTAGGGGAGTCTTTAAAACTACCGGGGTTTCGGGCGATCGCTACAGCAACCATCCAAGCTTTACACCTCCATCCCCAAAAAGCTCTAAATATCGCCCAGATAGCATTGATGGATCTAGGGACGGGCTATGAATTAGTTATGGAGGGCGATCGAGAACAAGGAGGTATTCCTTCCCCCCAACTCCTAGAGTTAGCTAGTGCGGGGACTCCTAAATCAAATATTCCCTCCCAACCAACTTTAGTCATCTCAGACCCCCCTAAGATCCAGCCTAGTCCGGTTAAAAAAACTACCGTCGCCCCAAGTAGGCCTATTCAAACTCCAACTGTGGTTTCTACTGCTCCTGCTTCTCTTACGGTAGTTTCTACAGCACCGGCTAAAACTCCTAAAGCTCCTAAGGCTTCTTCCCAAGCTCCCTCTCAAACTTCCTCGGAGCAGCTAATGCCAACACCTCTTCAAGTTGATATTAGTCAGGCTATTAATTCTCCTATCAATCCCCCTGACCATCTTTCTATCAATCCAGAAGATGCAGCTTTAGTAGAGCTTTTTGGTGCGGATATTTTTGGTGATACGGAAATAAATCTTAATAATCCCCTAGAAATGACTCCAGGGACGACCTATAAAGATGAAGCAACCCATCTACAGGAAATTAATTCTAACTTAGGGATGGTGAAAGAGTCGGGACAAAGTAAGGAATTAGCTTTTTTAGAGTCAGAAGAATTGCTACTCTCCAGCCTAGAAACCTCTAAAAATCCCGTGACTGGGACAGGCTTTGCCCCAGAGGTCTCCCAAAGTGGAGCACAAACTAACGAACCTAGGCAATCTGGTTCCAAAACCCTCCGGGTAGAACTAGAACAATTAGAACACCAAAATTATTTGGCCGGAGAGTTATTAATCAATCAAAATCAGTTGCATCTCCAAGAAGAGCAACGATTAGAGACTCTTCAGAAACTTTCTGGATGGTTGCAACAACACCGCCGGACTGTTAATCAGCTACAAAAATACCTAAATCGCTCTCATTTACTGGGAGAACTTCAAGATACTCTAGATACAGTTCTGGAAGAAACTGTACAGTTAGAGCAGGCAACGGCGGATTTGAGTTTGTATAGCCAGAATACTCAACAATTTGTCGATCGAGAGCAACGCCTCCTGAAGCAAGTACGGGAGAGTATGCAACAAACTCGGATGATGCCCATTGGAAATATCTTGAATCGGTTGGCATTGATTACTCAACAGTTGACTAGTGTTTATAATAAGCCGGTAGAAATTAAAGTCCAGGGTGCGGAGGTTTTGATTGATAAGGCGATCGCTGAAAGTTTATACGAGTCTTTATTACACTTAATCCGTAATGCCTTTGCCCACGGGATTGAATCTCCAGAAGTCCGCAGGCAATACCAAAAACCAGAAGTAGGCACGATCAAAGTTACTGCCTATAACCAAGGAAACCGGACGGTAATTGAAGTAACCGATGATGGAGCCGGGTTAGATGTTGATCGCATTTTTGCTTCCGCTGTATCCCAAAATTTACTTACCCCCGCCCAAGCCGATAATATTAAAAAACTTCCCCAGCCAGAACCCCAGATTCTTGATCTCCTCTGTAGTCCAGGCATGTCTACCAGAGATGATGTAAATGACTTAGCGGGGCGGGGGATTGGCTTAAATGTGGTGCGATCGCAAATCCAGAATATCCGGGGTAACTTGACCCTCCAATCCCAACCCCACCGGGGAACAACTTTCTTTTTACGGATTAAAGGTGCATTGATGAGTGCCAGACTCCTCTCTTGTCGGGCGGGGAGAAAAGTTTATACTTTTGTTGCCAATGAAATTACTCAAACCTTGATGCCCTTTGCGGATCAGATTAAAACGATCGGCGATCAGAAATTACTAGATTGGCATAATGGGGAAAAGCTAATTTCTATCCCTCTATACCAGCTAACTGCCTTATTCGATAGGGGGATAAGTAACTCTGCTGGGTATCATGGCCTAGGGACTGATAGTGAAACGATCGAGCTAACTCCTCTACTTACCCCCAGACAAGGAAGGGTTCCAGTACTACTCTTACCCAAAGGAGATGGATTTATCGGGTTGGAGGTAGATCAAGTAATTGAAGAACAGGAGTTAGTCATTAAACCCATTCCTGATTCTATTCCTTCCCCTGATTACATCTATGGCTGTACGGTTTTAGCCGATGGCAATATGACCTTAGTTATCGATGGAATAGCACTAATCAATTATCAAGATCAAGCCAATATTCAGCAAGTAGAAGAATCTCTAGGAAATTTCTCTGGTGAGGAGCCGCCCCCATTATTAGCTAGGGTAGCTACTAAGACAATTATTTTAATTGTGGATGACTCCATCACCGAGCGCCAAAAACTTTCCCTAGTATTACAAAAGAGTGGCTACCAAGTCCAACAGGCAAAAGATGGGGTAGAGGCGTTGGAGCAGTTGCAAAAAAATCCAGCTATTCCCCTAGTAATTTGTGATTTAGAAATGCCCCGCATGAATGGATTTGAGTTTCTTAGTGTCAGCCGCCAACAGCCAAAGTTAGCAAAAATTCCGGTAGTAATGTTAACTTCTAGAGGCAGTAATCAATATCGCCAGATTGCCAGTTCCCTAGGGGCGATCGCCTACTTCACCAAACCTTATTTGGATTACCAGTTAGTTTCCAAGGTTAAAGAAATCCTTGATGAGAGGAGGTAAAGGAGGTAAAGGAGTGTAGAAAAGTCTTTATAGAATCAATTTCTTAAACATCTTTCTTGCTAACCCTCTTTCTCAATTTTCTCCAGATTCCTTAATTCATTCTCTACCTCCCTGTACCTCCCCCTACCTCCCCCTACCTATGGCTACCTTCAAAGTAATTATTCTGCCGATCGCTAACTATCTATTTGCCATCCCCATGAGTATGGTGATCCAGGTACGCCGCTGCCCCTTAGAACTGAGGAATAGCCCTGTAGATGCAGAATTAACTCATCTAGATATTGGGATCAACCTCTCCGGGGGATATCGCCCAGTCTTGGTTCTCAATCTCCAACTACGCTTAGAACAAAATCCTCAATCATCTCAATCCCCATCTTCCTCTCAACTAGCGATCGCTAATTATCGCCGGACTTCTTCTAATCTAGACCAATTTTTGGTACTAACCCAAAGCCGTACAGGAGAGTTATGTGGGTTGAGGGTCGATCGCTTACCAGATATGCTAGATTTACCTGCTAGTGCGGTACAAGCCCTGCCAGAATCCTATCGCCAGAATAATCTCCAAGGCCTTGCAAAATATGTGGCAATTATTCCTAACGGTGAACAAAGAATGGTAATTTATCTCTTGGAATTAGAGCACCTCCTCTTAGCGAAACACCTTTACCCCGCCATGACTTGATTAAGAGAATTATTACTCACCTTTGGTGGGTGAAATCATTCCCCAAAAGACCGCTACCCGCCTTGATTTCTTAAGCGAAGAGGAAGAGCCAAAGGGGAAGGGCTAAGAACAAACCGATAAAGGTAAGGGCAATACTACTGGCTAAAAGGTCTCGATCGAGATCATAAACTTCTGCCAGAATTAGGACAGAAAGCCCCGTAGGAGTTCCTGACATTAATACTAAAACTAGCCGTTCTTCCCCAATAATTCCCATATAAGTAGCTCCCAAGCCTACTAGTAAAGGAATGACAAATACCTTAATTATGCTGGCAAGGGAAGCGATCGCCAAACTCTTACGTCCCTGAATCATTCCCAAGCGCAGACCAACTAATAGCAAGGCACAGGCAATAACAACCAAAACAGATTGAGTCAAGCCCGATTCCACTACCGATGGAAGTTTAACAAACTGGGTATTTAAACCAATAATAAATGCCCATAAGCTAGGTACAGTGATCAAGTCTCGTAAAGGCATCCACCAATTATCATGGCTTCTTTTCCTGCCAAAATAACTGGCAATCAAAATTGCAATTCCGTAGGTACCAACTACATTATTAGTAACACTAAATAATACTGCCCAATCATTATTTAGGCTGTGGTCATGGCTGGTGAGGACTTGGGTAAGAGTCAAGCCGACAAAACCTGTATTTCCTAAAATTGTTGCTAAAACAAAGCTCCCTCGACTTGCCCGGATTAAAGAGCTATCTTCTACCGTCTGGTTATGCTTTTTTTGCATAAACCCTTGCCAGACCCACCAAATTACTAGGGCAATGGTCAAACTCAATCCTAAAACTCCTATGGACACTGCCACTGGGATTAGGCTAACATCAGTGGTTTTGGTTTGTCGTGCCAATACTAAAAGTTGGAGCGGAACCCCCACCCAGTAAAGAGCTTGCCCGATAAAGCGGAGGAACCTATCTGGAGTAATTCTAGAGAAAACCAGTCCCAAGCCGATCCAGACCAGTAAGGGAGTGTAAGCATGAGTTAGTTCTTCAAGCATTTCCTAGGAAATTTAGTAAAAGTTTAGGAATTTTATAATCGGGTCTATTCCCACACTTTTGCAGTTAAAACCTCTACGGGACTGACGGGGCTCGAACCCGCAACTTCCGCCGTGACAGGGCGGTGCTCTAACCAATTGAACTACAGTCCCAATTTCGAGGCAATGTGTTATTGCCTACATCTACTATTTTCACTGTTAGGGGGATATTTGTCAAATTTTAATTTCAACAATTATCTTT
Organism: Coleofasciculaceae cyanobacterium OTE_70_metabat_329; assembly: GCA_031374985.1. Lineage (GTDB taxonomy): Bacteria > Cyanobacteriota > Cyanobacteriia > Cyanobacteriales > JAAUUE01 > JAAUUE01. The sequence goes on from JANMHD010000090.1 coordinate 13,245, forward strand.
GGGTGACCCTAGGTTCCATACTATTGAAGCGATCGCCGGAATGGTTTATCTAGAATTTAATTATATAGATTTAAGCGCATCCCGAAAGGTATTAGCGGCTTCTAGACGAGAGGTTTGGGCGATCGCTACACATCGATTTAGTAGAGCTATGTCTAGGTTAATAATCTCTGGAATCTCACTGCCAAAAATCAATTCATAACCATTATCTCGCAGGCGATAGAGGCTAAATTCACCATCTTGCCAAAACCATACTTCAGGAATATCTAACGCCTGATATCGGGGTAATTTTTTTGGACCTCCACTTGTAAACACAACTTCAATTACTAAATCAGGTGTAGGTTTGGATATTCCAAAGCAGTAAGATTCATCTGGCTCGATCGAAACTTCACCTTCGCGCACTTGAGTCATAGAGCCTGTGGGCTCAAATTCGATACCTGTCTCCACACAATACATTTCCATCAGCATCCCAATAATAGTCTTATAGAATTCATGAGCGCGACCGGGCATAAGAATTTCAATGATGTTGTTGTAATAGAAAAGCCGAATACCCGTAGAATCAGCAAAACCTGCCTGGATTAATTTAAATTGCTCCCAAGTAATACCTGCATAGACAAATCGCTGATCTTTTTGCCGGTCTTGCTCTTGCTGATTAGACGTAGCTATGCGGAGTGGGGTTTGAGTCATAATGACACCTCCTACCGATTTTAAAATTTATATTACTTAATTGGCTGGATCAGTAGTTTTTATCTCTTCTGCCGGGGGTTTTGCACCACCCATGCGAATCTCTGAACAGAAGGAAGCCATGCTAAAGCCACCAAAGCGCTTGAGAATACTATGGCGCAACCGGAGATTGGGGCTGGCGAACCAAAGCCGTTCTTCGGAATACATAGTGTCATACTCTGTGATTAGGGTCAGGGCATCATCGCTACCCATAACGTAGCGTCCAGCCACCGGAGCTTTTTCTGCATAGCCCATTTCTCGTAAAAGTTGACCTTCGTTGGGTTTTTCTGGGTCAGGTACAGGGACAAGGACAGTAGAGCCGGAATGTTTTTCCTTATCTTCATCACTGCTGTCCCATTCCATCGAACCATTCCAAACTACCCTTGCGCCACCCGTAGCTAAGCTGGGATCAACGTTGTGTTGTTCACAGAGTTTGATTACCTCTGGGTGATCTTTGGGCAGAGTTTCAATTACAATGTCAGATTTCCCGCTTTCAGATTGTTTGAAGGCAAGATGATGGCTGGTGCGCTGACTAAACCACTTCCCACCACTAAGGTCAAAAAACTCTTGAATATCCATTTTTTATACTCCTAGAATTAAAATAAAATTAAGAAGGGCGCAAGGCCTTGCGCCCCAACTAGATAAATACTAATTTTGTTATTTATGTTTTAATCCAATCAAGGAAAATAGCCACTAATTTAATTA
>JANMHD010000165.1:0-1954 GCA_031374985.1 Coleofasciculaceae cyanobacterium OTE_70_metabat_329
TACCTTGAATCGGTTACAAACTCCAGCGTTGATTACATGGCAAGAGCAGTTAGCGATCGTCTATGCGATCACTTCCCAAGGAGTGATATTGGGCATCCCAGAAACCGGGATTAAAAAATTTAGCTTCCCCGACTTTTTGCGTCAATGGGGCGATCGGGGTTTATTTCTCACCTTACAACCCACCGCCGAGACTCCTCAAAAAAGATTTTCCTTAAGTTGGTTTCTACCCTCGGTGTATCGCTATCGTCGGGTATTAATTGAAGTATTAATTGCTTCTTTCTTTGTCCAATTATTTGGGTTAGCTAATCCCTTAATTGTCCAGTTAATTATTGATAAGGTCTTGGTGCAAAATAGCATCGATACCTTGAATATTTTAGGCGTATTTCTCTTAATAGTTGCCTTCTTTGAAGCAGTATTATCTAGCCTGAGAACCTATCTGTTTGTAGATACTACTAACCGGATTGATGTCACCCTTGGTACGGCTATTATTGACCATCTGCTCCGGCTGCCCCTCCGTTATTTTGAGCGTCGTCCGGTAGGAGAATTGGCCACTAGAATTAACGAGCTAGAAAATATTCGGACTTTCTTAACTAGCACTGCCCTGACGGTAGTTTTAGATGCCATCTTTTCCATAATTTATATTCTAGTAATGCTAGTTTATAGCTGGAAATTAACCCTAATTGCCTTAGTAACAATTCCTCTATTTGTTCTCCTAACTTGGATTACTTCCCCGATCGTCCGCCGCCAACTCCGTCAAAAAGCCGAAGATAATGCAGTGACTCAATCCCACTTGGTAGAAATTCTCTCTGGTATTCAAACCGTCAAAGCCCAGAATATTGAACTTCGCTCCCGTTGGCAGTGGCAAAAAGACTACAATCGCTATATTGTTTCTGGGTTTCAAACAGTAAAAACCTTCACGGCTGCTAGTTCTGCCAGTAATTTCTTGAATCAACTTTCAGGTTTATTAGTTCTATGGGCAGGGGCTTATATGGTCTTGCAGGGCAGTTTGACCCTAGGGCAATTAATTGCTTTTCGGATTATTGCCGGCTATGTAACCAGCCCTCTATTGCGTTTGACCCAGCTATGGCAAAACTTCCAAGAAACGGCGCTGTCTTTAGAAAGATTGGCGGATATTTTAGATAGTCCCCAAGAAGCAGAGGAGAACGATCGCCAGAATATTCCCATGCCCGTGATCAAAGGGGAGGTAAAATTTAATCAAATATCTTTTTCTTATAAGCAGCAAGCTACCACCAATTTGCAACTAGAAAATGTCACTCTGACCTTCCCGGCGGGGATTTTTGTAGGAATTGTAGGGCAGAGTGGTTCTGGGAAAAGTACCCTCATGAAGCTTTTACCCCGGCTTTACGAGCCTCAGGCAGGACAGATTTTGATTGATAATTACGATGTAACTAAAGTAGAACTTTATTCTCTGCGGCAACAGGTGGGAATCGTCCCTCAAGATACCCTATTATTTGATGGCACAATTCAGGACAATATCACCTTAACTAATCCTGATGCCACTACCGATGAGATGATTCTGGCGGCTCGGATTGCTGTAGCTCATGATTTTATTATGAAGTTGCCCAATGGTTACAACACTAGGGTTGGGGAACGAGGGGCGGCGCTCTCTGGGGGACAGCGGCAACGGATTGCGATCGCCCGGACTATTCTGCAAAATCCTCGCCTATTAATTTTAGATGAGGCCACTAGCGCTTTAGATTATGAAACTGAGCGGCAATTATCTAGCAATTTAGCTCTTCAATTTCAAGGGCGGACGGTATTTTTTATTACCCACCGTTTAAGCACTATCAAAAATGCTGATTTAATTGTCGTGATGGATCAAGGCAAGGTGGCAGAGCAGGGAACCCATGAACAATTGATGAATCTCAAGAGTTATTATTATCGTCTTTATAATCAACAGGAATTGAGTGTTAGTTAATTGTAGATAGCTCCA
>JANMHD010000173.1:0-2404 GCA_031374985.1 Coleofasciculaceae cyanobacterium OTE_70_metabat_329
CGGAGCTAGACCCAAGGATGATTTATTAGTCAAGATATCTCCGGTGGAGGTGGTGGGAGATCAAACTTTAGTTATTGATTCTGAACCAGTGCAGATTGCGGGCAGTCAGTATGCCTTGGTGCAGATTGTGGCTAGAAGAGAGGGTAGCGATCGATTCCAAATTCGTCATTTTAATTCTACTTCTAGGAAATTTGATGGACTGGAAGAGGAAATATTAATTCCTCAAGTAGTAGGCGATCGAGATGGTGTTCTTCGTTCTACAAATCAAGATTTAGAAAAATCCCCCCTGAATGCTAAAGGTTGGTACATCTACGGGATCAAAAATCCTCAAGGTCTATTTACAGTCCAAGCCTTAGAACCAAGGGAAACTCTACAAATTCCATCTCAAATTATTAGAGCAAATAAATCAGAGAAAACTACCTATCTAGAGCAACTCTGGAAAAATCCCCAGAAAGGCACTGCTACCTCTGTATTGTTAGCCAATCAACCTGTACTTCCTTGGCAATTGGGCGATCGAGCGATCGTGATGCATATCTTTGGGGGGATTGGGGGCAAAAAAGCCGAACCCACCAGCTTTGGAGTTGTCACTGGACATTTTGCCTATGGGATCGCCGAGGTGATCCAAGAACCGATCGCTAAGGAATTGCATTGGCAAATTACCTACCATCAAGTCTACGCCCACAATCCTGATGGAATTATTTCTGGGAAAATAGACTGGGCAGAATACATGGGCAACCTAGAACGGGGCTGGTTAGGCGATCGCCCCGTAGGTGATGTATTAATTCGCTTTCCCCCGGTCACCTCAGATTATGACTTTGGCGGCAATAAACTTTCGGTAATGCAGGAATTTACCAATCAATTACAAGTAATGATAGCTCGGTATCGCACTGGAAATGGTATCGGCGCAGCCCTCGTTACACCAGCTACTTCCTGCGTCCAAGATTCTAATCAAGCTCTGTACGCCACTATCCAAAAGATTACTAACTATGTAGCAAAAAATTCTCAAATTCAAACATGGTTGAGCCAAAATCCCCAAGATACTCAAACCCAAAGATTTAACCAGCTAATTACCCTAGGAAAAATCCTTGAACAGGAATTGGCTCCCCTAGGAATTGTCCGGGCAGATTGGCAAGAGAGCCTAGCAGAAGTCGCTGGGACAAGGAAAGATACGACACCCTTAGGGGATTTTTTCAGTGGCATTACTACTTGGCGGACTCTTCTACCCCGACCAGCCTTCGATCGCCTTAGTCGCATTTTTCTCGATCAAGGTGCTGATCTCTGGATTTTGCGTACTAACCAGGTAGGTGGTAACGATCCCACTATTCAACCCCTAGCCCCTACAGCCCCCTTTAACTATCTATGGTGATACTTATTTGTAGTTAGTAAATCCAAACTATAGTAATCTTAAACTATAGTAAATCTAAACTAGAGTAATCTTACTAAACTTGAGTTTAAGAGCAGTTATTTTCATCTTCTTAATCCCTTAAATTCTAAAAGAAGATAGCCAAAAATATTACAACAAAAAATCATGGAAAAACTTACAGAACCGCAACGCCAACTTTATGAATGGTTAGTGGAGTATATCCGCACCTCCCAACATTCCCCTTCGATTCGGCAAATGATGCAGGCCATGAATCTCAAGTCTCCCGCCCCGATCCAGAGCCGTTTGGAATATCTCCGGAGTAAAGGTTATATCGACTGGAATACAGGTAAAGCTAGGACTATTCGCATTTTGCAATCTCCCGCCCAAGGCGTAAAAGTTCTAGGGGCGATCGCTGCGGGGGGCTTAGTGGAACCCTTTACCGATGATTTCACTGAGCAATTAGATATCTCAGAATTGATGCGCCAACCGGGTTGTTTTGCCCTGCGAGTAGTAGGTGATAGTATGATCGAAGATTTGATCACCGAAGGAGATGTGGTGGTCATGCGATCGCCCTCCGAATCCGAGGGAGTGAAAAATGGCACGATCGTAGCTGCCCAGATCGATGGTCATGGCACTACCCTAAAACACTACCACCGCCAAGGAGAGACCGTCACCCTCCGTCCTGCCAACTCTCGCTACAAAGAAATTCATGCGGCTGCCGATCAAGTCCAAGTCCAAGGAGTTCTAGTTGGAGTTTGGCGCTGCTATTAGGGATAATTATAGAACTTAAAAAATTTAGCCCTTAACTACTATAGGTAGGGGCACAAGGCTTTTTGCCCTAATTCTTAATTCTTTAACTCTATTTTCTATTCCAAGGCTGTCCCAGAAATCCTAGTACTCCTAATCCTAATATCCACCCCCAATCCAAAGTCGATTCTGGAACCTTTGGTATATTTTGATCCTTCTCTGATTCAGAAATATCTAGGAGCGGCGGGTTTGGTGTAGGCGTAGGAGAAATAACTATAGGGCTAGGAGTCGGAC
>JANMHD010000202.1:0-3500 GCA_031374985.1 Coleofasciculaceae cyanobacterium OTE_70_metabat_329
CCAGCCACTAATGAAACCGTACAATGGGGTTGGTTTAACAATGCGGAACCTCCCCGCGCCCAAATCAAATCTGGAGATACTATCATTTTAGAAACTATGATGGCATCTCAAAATCAAGTTTTGCCGGGAGTTTCTATTGAAAAAATTACTAAGTTGCGTGTAGATAACCCGGGGCGTGGACCTCATACTATTACTGGTCCAATTTATATTGAGGGTGCTAAACCCGGAGATATTCTTAAGGTTAAAATCAACCGTATTGTGCCTCGTACCTATGGTACGAATTGGAACTTGCCCGGTGAATTGAAATTAGGGCAATTCCCAGATCTTTTTAACCAAGCTCAGGCTAAACATTTCTATTTAGACTTGAAACGAGGAGTTACAGAATTTCTCCCCGGAATTGAATTACCTGTACGACCTTTCCCCGGTATCTTGGGGGTTGCTCGTGCTGAAAGTGGACAATATAGTACCGTTCCTCCGGGACCTTTTGGCGGAAACTTAGATTGTCGAGAAATGATAGAAGGTACTACGGTTTACTTACCTGTTTTTGTGGATGGTGCTTTGCTATGGTCTGGAGACTCCCATGCGGTGCAAGGTAACGGTGAAATTAATTTAACGGCGATCGAATCAGCTTTTAATGAACTAAATCTCACAGTGGAAGTCCTTAAAGGTAAGTCTTTGAGTTGGCCTCGAATTGAGTCTCCAACCCATTGGATGACTCTGGGGTACGATCGAAATATGAATACTGCGGTGGAAATTATGGAGCAGGAAACCCTCAAATTTCTGGCAGAATGGAAGGGCTTAAACAGTAGTGAAGCTCGTCAATACATGGCTCGATATGGTGATTTCCGGGTTGCTGAAGTGGTAAACCAACTAAAAGGAATTTATTGTATGCTACCAAAAAATGATAGCCCTATTTTACCTCCTTTGCCCAAAGTAGATACTCGCGATTACTATGTTACCCATGCCGTTAATTCCGATGTAATGGAAGCAATGAATATCTCGGCACTAGCTTTAATTAAACGGATACAGGAAGAAAAAGGATTGAAGGCTTTAGATGCTTATTCTTTGGCAAGTCTTGCCCTAGATGCGCGAATTGGGCAGATTGAACCCGGAGCCTATCACGTACATTGTTTAATGCCAAAGTCTACGTGGATTTCTTAATGACAAGAATTAAACACTGCCAATAGATTTGGAGGAGTTTTGTAGATTGAGATAGTCGCACTTTCTGGGTACGTCTATTTCAATCTATTTAACGTGAGTTCGGGATAAGAAATACCTCTGATACCATTTTACGAACACCATAACCATTATCGCTGGCTGAGCGAAGTCGAAGCCAAAACCCCATTACAAATCTTTGATTGCTTATCTTCATTTGTACTGGAAATGTTCCCTTCGACTCCGCTCAGGGAACGTCTCTAGGCTTAGGTTTAGGGCTTTTGCTTAAACCGAACTCACGTTATTTACGTTCGCAAAAACCTCCAAATGAGTAAAAGTCCTGTAGGACTGCAATATGATACTGATCTAGGCTAAGGTGCTGCGATACCAGTCGATGGTTTTCTTTAACCCTTCTTCTAGAGAAACCTTAGCTTTAAACCCTAGGACAGTCTCTGCCTTAGTCAGGTCAACTACTCGGAAGGGAATAGTGGTAGGTTTACTAGCATCATAAATAGCGGTAGCCGGATTACCCGTTACTCGCAAAATCAACTCTACAGATTCTTTGATGGTCACAGGTTGTCCAGAACCAATATTTAGAGGCTGGCATTCAGCATAGTTTTCTAGAGTAAGTAGAAGTGCCTCTACTAGATCAGAAACATACATGAAATCTCGCACTGCCGACCCATCTCCCCAAACTTCAAAAGGGTTTTGTTTCTCTACAGCCCTTCTCATCAGAGCGGGTAATACATGGGAAGTTTCAAAATCAAATTTGTCGTAGGGACCATAAATATTAGTTGGTCGAATTAGAGCAATTTTCATGCCGTAGCGTTGATAATAAAATTCCGCTAGTTTTTCGATATATCGCTTCATCCAGCCCACAGCAAAGTAACTAGGATGAGGCTCTCCAGTAAAACCCTCTTCTTCCTTCACTGGATAAGTTACGGCGGGATAAACCGTAGTGCTACTGACAAATAATAATCTACTGACTCCTGCTAGACAGGCTGCTTCGAGGATTTGGGAATTAATTAATAAATTAGCCGTGATATGAGCGATCGGGTTCTGGGCCATTACTGCTGCCCCAGAGGTATTAGCAGCACAAAGAATCACATAATCCATATCCTGAACTACCTTAGCGCAGTCTGCTCGCTGGGTCAGGTCACACTGGATATATTCAATGCGATCGTCCTTAATAACCGGTTCTTTGCTATGAAGAGTTGCCCGGACTTGGGCTCCCCGGTGGAGGAGTTCCTCGATAGTATGACTGCCAATGAGTCCACTGCCACCAGCAACTAAAACTTTCTTATCTTGATAAAACATGAACAATTACCCACCTATAAACTCCCGGTATTATACTGGCAAAAAACCTCATGTTTAAAACTTCATTTTTCCTTGACAAGCCTATACGGAATAAGCTGGGAAGATTGTGTAGTATTGTAATGATTGTAGTAATTACAGCAAGGGTTTTATCTCTATGACTAGTGTGATAGGTTCTGACAAAATAACAGTAGGGTTAGTTCAGATTAACAACAGCTTTTCTAACCAAAACTACCTCCCTTATTCGGTGGGGTTGCTTCAGGCGTATGTTCAGAAGTATGCTCAAGTTCCCTCCCAGTATGAATTTCTCTTGCCTATCTACTCCCGTATCCCCGTCAGCAAAGGGGTAGAAGGTCTGAAGGATGCCCAGATTGTTGCCTTTAGTACCTACGTTTGGAATATCAAACTCTCCCTAGAAATTGCCCGTCGCCTCAAGCAAGAAAATCCAGAGATTTTAATTATTTTTGGTGGCCCTCAAGTACCTGATCGCTGTGAAGAATTTATCCGCCAAAACTCCTTTATCGATATCTGTTGCCACGGAGAAGGCGAACCAATATTTTTAGACTTGTTAGAAAACTTCCCTAGTAAAGACTGGTCAAAAATTCCGGGAATTAGTTATTTAACTACCGCTGGAACTTTTGTAGATCAACCCAAGGGCGATCGGCTCAAGGACATCTCTGTTATTCCTTCTCCCTACTTAGAAGGCGTATTTGACGAATTAATCAAAGCTAATCCCCAAGAAAGTTGGATTGCTCTGTGGGAAACTAATCGGGGCTGTCCTTTTTCTTGTACTTATTGCGATTGGGGTTCTTCTACTCAAAGTAAAGTTTTTGCCTTTGATATGGAACGCCTTTACAAAGAAGTAGATTGGTTTGCTGCTAACAAAATTGAATATATTTTCTGTTGTGATGCCAACTATGGAATTCTGCCTAGAGATTTGGAACTAACCAAGTATGTGGCTGAAGCTAAGGCAAAGTACGGCTATCCCCATGCTCTCTCGGTACAAAATACCAAAAATGCGACCGATCGCT
>JANMHD010000217.1:0-2410 GCA_031374985.1 Coleofasciculaceae cyanobacterium OTE_70_metabat_329
GCTACTGATAGGACAACTACGGGGGCAATTCCCACTAGCAATATTCCTACGATAATAATGGCTAAGAGAGATTCTACGATCGTGAACCCTCCATCCTGCTGACTATGAGAAACTATAATTTTACGTATAATTTTGCGGCGCATAATAAGTTTTCACCTCCTATTTTCAGTTATCAAGCCTAATTCCCACCCCTAGGAGAGGCGAGAATATCTATTAAATACAACCGCTAGGTCTTTGTTTGGCATCTACCGCTGCACTACCTGCTGCCCCTGTAGAAGTAGCAACTTTTGCACAAAGGAGAGTTTTTACCCAAGTGTCATCACGGCTGACTTCTCGGAAAAATTCACTAGGTCGGGCAGTGGAGGGCAGGGAGAATCGCTTACTAAACAAGTCTGCTGTTTGGGTTAACAAGCCCACATCATAACCCCAAGTTCTTTTTGGTGCTACATAGTAGGGCGCTCGGGATAAGTTACCACCACCGGGATAACGAAAACCTTTAACAGGAAGACTATTTGTATAGGCTGGTGGAGATTCAAAGAAAAGAGACGTATCAAGCTCTTGATTATTAATGGAGTCAAAAGGTGCAGAAGCATAATTACTCTTTTTATACTGAATCAAGCTTCCAGCAATATTAACTGTATTACTGTCTCCCCAAGCTTCCAGAAAACGAGGGAAGTTAATCAAGCCACCATTACTTTCTGCGGACTCAGGGTCACCATAAGCAAGGAATTGAGTTAACTCTGGTTCAATAGGACGAGCTGGGGAATCACCCATAACTAGTACAGCATTAAAAGTAGACTCTGTGGCTTTGGGAATCCAACCAAAACTATCAGAGATGTTTGTAGTAGTAAAAGGCGTAGCCGGATCGCCTCCCGGTGAGTGGATATTGAGAACCGGAGCCATGATGGGCTGGTTGGTTAGTTTTTGGTAAGTAGGGGGGAGACTATTCATTGCCCAGATTTCCATTGTTACCTTGGGAGGAACAGAACCCGGAAGAGTAGCCGGCGGCACGGGGGCAATTTCTGGGGCAATCGGGATAGTCCGGGCTTCTCGGAGATTACTGCCTGTGAATCCAAGAAAGCGGCCTGCTGTCACCTTAGTATTGTTACCAATTGTTAGCTTACTTTCTATCTGTGTTGCAGGAAGAGGATCAATTTTATTATTGCCAATAAAGTTACCCGCTAATAAATGTCCTTTAAAAGGTGCATTAGGAGTTGCCACAGCAGTATCGTTGGCGTTAGCAATATTGATGCCTCGCTTGGAAACCCAGAAGACATTGTTAGGACTGATTCCATTGAGGGAGAGTTTTACCCCATCACCAACAGCAGCAGTGTCGCCGATCGTAATTCCATCATCACTCAAGCCTCGAATTACAAAGATTGGATTAGGATCAGCCAAATCCTCGGTTCCTGCTTGGAGAGTAATTTCAGTTCCTGCTGGAATAGGTGTGGCGACTGTAGTTGTCCCAAGGTCAATATAAGTAATTTTTCTTACCCCTGCTGAGGCTGGTGGCACAGCATTAATTGTGACCTTTGCCGGAGTAGGCGGGGTAGTTGTGGCTACGGCTGGAGTCAGAGTGACGTAAGCTGCTCCTGTGCCGGGAGCAGTAGTAAAGTCTGAAAAGACAATATCTCCTGTGGGTGCGGCAGTGAATAAACCATCTCTGAAAGTATTAATTGCTGTGGATAAAACATCGTCACAAGGAAGTGCTGATCCATTAGTATCTTCAATACCTGCATAGGTACTACCTCCTGCTCCTATCCATGCCGGACGACTGGCTAATCCTGGGGCGATCGGCTCTCCAAAAGGCTCAAAGGGTCTGATGGCTGTCGGTGGCAATAGATCGCTATCTAAAGGCAAAGGTAGAGTGGATAGGCTTGCTCCAGTTTTTTCTGGGACAGTTTTGGGTAATAAATAACCCGGAGTAGCGGCAGTAGTTTTTTGAGTCCTTAGCACAATTTGCTTAGATACACCAGCACCGGGAGCTAGGGGCGGAGCAGGGTCTGGTGCAACTGCAACTGGTTTGGTAGCAATACAGAAACTATTTTTAGCTGCATCTGCCATTGTCGCTGCCCCCGGCACATCAGAATCAAGTGGCTCAAGGAATCTTGGTAAAGCAACTCCTTTAGCAGTTTTACTTGTAGGGTCTACTGTTGGTATGTATTGTTGATAATGAGGGTCTCCTGCCGTTGCAGCAAAAGTTGGTACAGTTGCCTTATCGGTCTCAAAGGTAATAGGAGTAGTAGTGGGTAAAGTAGCTGGTAGCTTCAGTGTCTGTTGGTTCCCAGAGCCAAACCACAGAATTGTAGAACCAGTTGCGGTAGTGTCTGTTATGGGCGATGGCTTAACAGTAGTAAGAGTTGTTGCAGAAGCTGGAAAATTTGCATCGGTTGGAATTGTTCCTCTATCT
>JANMHD010000241.1:0-1812 GCA_031374985.1 Coleofasciculaceae cyanobacterium OTE_70_metabat_329
TAACCCGGCATCTCCAGCCTGAGCCAAGGCCAGGGGCCGCCGCCGTGGGAAATAAAGTAGGTCGGGAGGACAATAGCACGATCGCTGGTAGGATTCATGAGAGGTTTTCAATTTTAAGATTATTTGTTTAAAAGTTTAAGCCTATTTAAGGTGCAAGAATTACTCCTAAGGTTTGTAGATATTAAATAACCCGCCTGTGCATCCTGAAATATTAAAATCAAATCAATCAGATCAAAATTGGGCTATTATCCTTGCTGCTGGGGCATCGCAACGGATGGGAGCCTGCAAGGCGGGGCTACCTTGGGGAGAAAATCAAACTTTGCTTACCTATCAGATTGAGCAATTTTTGATCGCAGGGATTAAAGCGATCGTAGTTCTTAGTCCCCATAATGCTAGCTTACTAACTAAATTCCCTGAGATTTTGCGATCGGGGCAATCCCCCCTAGCTTCCTTGGACAGTAGGAATCAGACCCCCCTAGCCCCCCTTGAAAGGGGGGGGTATGAAGTAAGAGCGATCATTAATTCTGCCCCAGAGTTAGGTAAGACTTCTTCAATTCTCCTCGGATTATCTCAACTGCCAACAAATTTTACCACGGTAATTATCTCCGCCGTGGATCAACCCAGACCAGCCCAGGTATATCAAGATTTACTCCATCTATCACAACAGCAGCCAAATCCTGTAGTTGCCCCTTCCTACCAAGGAAAAATGGGGCATCCCATCCTATTTTCTCAGAAATTATTGCCAGAATTATTAACTATTTCTGAAGCTAATTTAGGCTTAAGGCAAGTAATTCAAAAGTATCGATCGCATATTAGTTATGTAGAAGCACCAGAAATTGTCCTGACTGATTTGAATACCCCCCATATCTACCAAAAAGTGATGAAAAAAATTTTATAGCAACTACCGCTTTAATTTAGAACCTTCCTAGACTCCATAACTAAGGGTTTAAGCTCCTTGATCATTCCAACAATAATAGCGATCGCTATAACTAGACATACTCTTTAATAATTTCCCCCAAGGTGGCAATTCCGTACTCAATATCCTCCGGCGGAGCAGAGAAGCTCAGGCGCATGGCTGGATAACTTTGTTTACCGGGGAAGAATAAAGCCCCATTCCCCACCACAACTCGCCTTGTAGCCGCCCTCTGACAAATCTCCTGAAGCGGTACACCCTCTGGGAATGTCACCCATAAAAATACTCCTCCCTTAGGAACTGTCCAAGAGGTTTCTAGAGGAAAGTAGGTTTCCAGAGCCTTAAGCATCGTATTCCGATTATCTAGATGGACGGTTCTTAGGTGGCTGAGATGACGGCGGTAGTGACCGGAGGCTAGATACTCACTCACCACAGCTTGGGTGACAGTGGAGGTATGAAAATCATTGAAGAATTTTTTCTCTAGGAGGGGTTGATAATGATCTCCTGTTACTACCATGTAGCCCACTCGCAAACCGGGCATCAAGGTTTTAGAGAAAGTTCCTAGATAAGTGACTAAGTTATTTTGATCTAGGGCTTTAATGGGGGGCGGGACTGGTTCAAAGTTTAAGCCTTCGTAGGCATTATCTTCAAGGATCGGGCAGGAATATTGAGCAGCAAGATTAAGTAGCTCCCGGCGATGGGCTTCGCTAGTGGTAATTCCTGTAGGGTTATGGAGGGTACTGATGGTGTAGATGAGACGGGGGCGATGGCGCTGCGAATCCAGGCCGGGATCACCTGATGGCCGGACCTCTTGCGGGCCTTCGTGTGTTGGACCTTTCCTCGGTCGTCGTCGGCCCCGTCTGCACGGGGGTGCTGGCCGAGCAAGGTGCCGAGGTCAT
>JANMHD010000442.1:0-14530 GCA_031374985.1 Coleofasciculaceae cyanobacterium OTE_70_metabat_329
ATGGCGGGGCGATCGGGCTGGAAACCATAGCCCAGAATATGTACTTCTGTCCCTAGGAGTCTTGAGGTAATTTCTACTCCTGTCCATAGGTGGGGTAGTCCCCCAGAACTGGGTTGACCATCAAGCCATTGTTGAGCGATCATATAGCCTGCTACGGTGTGATGATCTGTAATTGCCATGCCTCGGAGTCCAAGGGTGGTAGCTTGCTCGATTAATTGCTCTGGTTGGAGTTGGCCATCAGAATAAACTGTGTGTAGGTGAAAATTATAGTTGTAAGGACAACTAGTGGCATGGACACTTTGGAATGCCTGTCTAAGTTTTGCTACATCATGGGCTGAATGTAATACTGGTTGATTTTGGATGAGAGCCTGAGCTTGATTAACTGCCATAAATGCCTCAAGGTTGGGTCGTCGGGCGCAGGGAAATTTGACATTAAGTAATGTAAATCTTAGCACAATTTTCCTCTAGGTGCTTGACAGGGGAGATGGTCGTAAGGGGGGCAAGATTTGAGAAATTTGGATATCTTCTTAAAAGAAAAGTTGTAACCTTTGATTGTTGATTAATCTAGACTGTCCGCTATCATAAGTTTAGTTAATAGGTTTAAATAGGCAGGAGTGATGATGAAATTACAAGTACCTGATATGGTTTGTGGCGGCTGTGTAGAAATAATTACTCAAGCTGTTATTTCTGTAGACCCGGCAGCTAAAGTCATGGCAGACTTAAAAACAAAAACCATAAACCTAGAAACTCAAGCATCTACTACAGTTATTGAAGAGGCGATCGCTCAAGCCGGCTACAAAGTTATAACTGTATAAGCAATATAAATAATGCATAAGTATAGCAATCCTATAACAAGTTGTGATGGGCTTCGACTACGCTCAGCCGCTAATTTATAATAACTGAACTTATGATAGCCAAGTTTACAATAGCTAATTTTTGATCGCTCAGGGTCGTCAACACCATAAAAATCACTATACAAATAGAGACAATGCCAGTGGCACAAGGTCTTGTGCCTCTCAGAAAAAATCTGAAATATTTAGGAAGAATATCCCGAAATTAGCCAAGAACTGAGGGAAATAAAAAAGGGCAACCCTACTTTTTACCCCTAAGTAAATTAGCAGATTCTAGCCCAAAATTTATTAACAAAAACTATGCACCATGACCAAGAAAATTGTGGGTATGATCAGTAGTTATCCCAATCTTGAGCAAGGGGATTGGTTGTGGCAACAAACCCCAGAACCTTTGGGAGCTTGGCAAAATATCCAAATGTTGGCTCAGGCAGAGCATCCTGATTTTCTCCTACTATATAACTTTAATCAGTTCCCAGTTTTACCTCCAAAAAAAAATTTCTCTCTTAGTTATTCTCGCCATCAAAAACGCTACGCCCAAGAGATAGATTTGTTAAAAATAAAATTAAAAGGTGTGCCTCCAGAACGAGTTATTTTCCTGTGGCGAGAACCACCCCTAGATGAGGTAGTGGCGAGAACTATTAATACCTACGATCGAGCTAAGCCCTATTGTGGCTACATTTCTGGGGCTGATGACTATGCTCCCCAGCCGGATTATATGCCTGCCATCTGGTATCACAGTAACTCCTTTCGGGAATTAGCCGACCTGCCCCCGCCGGCCAAGGTCAAGCCCTGTAGCTGGATTACTTCTGGGGTGAGTCGGACAGCCAATCATCAACAGCGTTTAAGTTTTCTCCGGTCTGTCCAAGCTGCCCCTGTAAATTGTGATATTTATGGCTTGAATTTACCCTTGTGGGTGAAATCCCAAGGAGAACTAAAAAATAAATGGCATGGCATGGCTCCTTATTACTACAATTTAGCGATCGAGAACTTTACTAGTAATGATTGGTATGTCAGTGAAAAACTCTGGGATGCTCTACTTGCTTGGTGCTTACCTATCTATTACGGCGGCAGTGCAGCGGATAAACTCCTTCCCAAGGAGAGCTTCTTGCGTTTACCTAGCCTAGATGCCCAAGGATTGGCCTATATCAAAGAAGTTACGGCAAATCCAGACCTATGGCAGGAAAGGAAAGAAGCGATCGCTGAAGCCCGACAAATTATTCTCCACAAATTAAATCTCATGTCATGGTTGCATCAATTTATTAATAAGTACGATTAAACCTAACTAAATAAAACTAAAGATGACAAGAGGAATTTATATCACTGCCAACGATCGGGTGACAGAGCAAGCGATCGCCCTACTCAAGAGTATTCGCTATTACGATCCCCATACTCCTGTAGTATTAATTCCCTACGATGATCAATATCAACAAGTAGCAGGAACCCTGTCTAGATATGACGTAACCGTTTATCAAGATTTAGCTTTTCTGAAACATCTTTCCCAGCAATTGTATGACACTTTTGGAGCGGGTTTCTTTGCTAGGCCTAATCAATTTCGTAAGCAAGCTTGTTGGTTTGGAGAGTTTGATGAATTTCTTTATATTGATACAGATATTATCGTATTTGAGGAAATTATTAAGACCCTTGATTATCTCCAAAATTACGATTTTATTTGTTGTGATTACCAACATTTAGGCGGAATTAAAAATGTTTTTACTTCTCAGGTAATTACCGACAATATATTTACAGAAAAAGAAGCTACAGATATTTTTAATGGTGGGTTTTGGGGCGCAAAACGGCATATTATTACCGAAGCTATTCTCTTGGATACTTTCCAGAAATGTGCTGCTCATCCAGAATATTTTGATTTCTCAGAAAAAACCTCTGATCAACCAATTATTAATTACATGATTCTGCAACATATTTCCCGTAGGTTCAATCTTGTTCGGCGGGAAGGAAGTGCGCCGGGGAGTTGGGCTGGAAGTCCTCACTTTATTGTCCGGGGCGATCGCCTTTTTGATCCCCAGATCAACCAACCCCTCCAATACCTCCACTGGGCAGGCATTAAGATCCAGCCCGGCTGCCCCTATTGGGAAATTTGGAAATATTATCGATACCTCCAAGAAACTGCTCCCGATGATAGCCTCCTATTGCCACCCCCACCCCAAAAACAGCATCAGGAGATCAAGCAGAGAATTAAACAGAAGATAAAACAGAAGATTAAGCACTGGTTTTCTTCTTAACGTGCGTTCGATGCTAGAAAATAGCAGGGGCAGTGAAGCTAAGCCCTTCGTGTAACTGACTAACTTGGAAAAGGTACGTTGCTTCTGGGGTAATAGATCTCTTGCGTAAATGATAAGAAGCCCTCACCCCCAACCCCTCTCCCAGAGCGGGATAGGGGAGAAATCCTTAGCCCTTTTCTTCCATAGCTTGCTTCTGGCAGGGTGGGGAATGCAAGTAATTCCGCAAGAAGTCTAATACCTAATTTTGGGTCAGGAGGACTCGGACAGAGGCTCCGGCGGGGATGAGGGTGGTACCGATCGCTACTACGGCTAGGCCATTAGTTTGGGCAAGATTAATTAAATTTCCAGAGCTATGGCTCCCGCCCGCCGGGGTAAATTGATACTGTCCTTCGTAGAGGTGGACTTTGCCCCAGAGGTAAGATTCCCGATTGCCGTCTGATCTAAGATTTTGTTGGGTGTGGGCTTCCACCCATTGGGGTTGCCAGCCTTGAGCCAAACCCGACATTTTTTTGATCACAGGCTGAACAAACCGCCAGAAACTGACCAAGGCTGAGACAGGATTACCGGGAATCCCGAAATATAGGACTGGCTTCGATTCACTAGCGAAAGTGGCGACAGTCAGGGGTTTGCCCGGTTTAATGGCGATGGATTTGACATGAATAGTTGCTCCTAGTTCCGTCAGCAATTGATCAATATAGTCATAGTCTCCGACAGAAACTCCCCCGGTAGACAGGACAATATCAGCTTCCGAGACTGCTTGGACGATCGCTTCTCGTAATAAATCTTGGCGATCGGGAATGATCCCCATCGGTATAGGTATTGCCCCGGCTTGTTGGACTAGGGCAGCAAGGGCATACTGGTTAGAGTCAACAATCTGCCCCGGTTGTAGGGTTTGCTCAGGAATAACCAACTCATCCCCCGTGGAAAGAATTGCCACCCTAACGGGGCGATAGACAGGAATTTGAGTACACTGTACTGCTGCTAAAATGGCAATTTCTGGAGCAGATATTTTCATCCCCGCCTCTAGCAAGGTTGCCCCAGCTTGATAAAAAGCTCCTTGACGGCGAACAAAATCTCGACTATTGGGAGCCTCTAATACCCAAATAGAAGAAGGCTTTAGGGGATTATCTCCTTCCTGTGGCTGGGTAGTTTCTTGCATCACGATCGCATCTGCCCCTTCCGGCATCATGCTCCCTGTAAAAATTCGGGCTGCTTCTCCCCTCTGTACTGCTACTTGGGGGACTTTCCCGGCAGGAATTTCTTCGACAATCCGTAAAACCACTGGCTGCTGGGGGCTACAATGTTCGATATCTGTATAATGCACCGCATAGCCATCCATGGCCGAATTGTCCCAGTGGGGAAAATCGAGATTCCCCGTCACGGGTGCTGCCAAGATTCGGCCAGCACTAGCTAAGAGATCAACTATTTCCACTCTGGGTAAATCTAGGGGATCAGGAATTGACCTATCTAAGGTGGGAACTAAATCAAAAATAATTGCTTCGGCAGCGGTGACTGGTAGCATTTTTCCTTTACCTTTTTTATGTACACTGATGCCAATAAACTTATATAAAACTTATCTAAATAAATATGACTAATTCTATTTATCCCGTAATCTGGCAGGACAATCAAGTTATTCTAATTGACCAGACTTTGCTTCCTACAGAATATACTGTAGTGACTATTTCCAGTGCCACCAAAATGGCAGAGGCAATTAAAACTATGATTGTCCGGGGTGCGCCAGCGATCGGGGTAGCGGCAGCCTACGGGATGTATTTAGGGGCGAGGGAGATTAGTAGTAGCGATCGACCACAATTTTTGGCAGAACTGGAAGCCATAGCTGTCATGCTCCGGCAAACTCGCCCCACGGCGGTTAATCTTTTCTGGGCAATCGATCGCATGATCCGCACGGCGCAAACTACTCCGGGTAGTGTGAACGAAATCAAAGCCGTGTTACTAACCACCGCCCAAGCTATTCAAGCAGAGGATCTAAAAACCTGTCAATTAATTGGTGATCATGGCTTGACTGCCCTCCCTGCTAGTCCAGAAAAGTTGAATATTCTCACCCATTGTAACGCTGGGGCTTTAGCTACTGCTGGTTATGGCACAGCCTTGGGGGTGGTGCGATCGGCATGGAGTGCGGGCAGATTAGCTAGGGTCTATGCTGATGAAACCCGTCCCCGGTTGCAGGGGGCAAAGCTGACTACTTGGGAATGTGTTCAAGAAGGAATTCCCGTGACTTTGATTACTGATGGTATGGCGGCCCATTGTATGCAACGGGGGATGATTGATGCAGTGGTGGTGGGAGCCGATCGCATTGCCGCTAATGGAGATGCAGCAAATAAAATTGGTACTTATAGTGTGGCTCTTATTGCCAAAGCCCATAATATTCCCTTCTTTGTGGCGGCTCCCCTATCTACGGTAGATTTTGCCATCGCCTCTGGCCAAGAAATTCCTATTGAAGAGCGAGACTCTCTAGAAGTTTCCCAAGTAGGAGCTACGATTATCTGTCCAACGGGAGTAGAGTTTTATAATCCAGCTTTTGATGTCACTCCTGCCAATTTAATAACGGCAATTATCACCGAATGTGGCGCAATTCCTCCCCAGGAACTAAGACAATTAGAGGGAAAATCGATCAACTAATCAGCAGGGGCGCAAGGCCTTGCGCCCCTACCTATCAAGATTAACTTCTGAGATTTACCCCGAATTTTTCTACTAGAGCTTCCCGGACTTGCTGATGAATGGGTTCAATTTCCGTCTCCGTGAGGGTGCGATCGCTGGCTCGATAAACTAATCTAAAAGCCAAACTCCGCTGCCCCTCGGGGACATTCTGCCCTCGATACTCATCAAATAAAGTAATAGATGCCAATAAACTACCTCCAGCTTGATGAATCACCTTGGTAATTTCAGCGGCGGTGACTTTGATGGGGGCAAAGAAAGCAATATCTCGATCGCTCTGGGGATAGCTGCCGTAGACTTGAAATTTGGGGATGAGAATATCTTCTCGGTCTAGAGCCATGAGGAGAGTATCCAAATCTAGCTCAAAAGCATAAACACTGCCGATCATTCCCTTCTGCGCCCGGATCTCTGGGTGAATTTCCCCAAAATGTCCCAAGCGTTGCCCAGATATCCAGAGGGATGCTGTCCGACCGGGATGGAGAATTTGGCTTTGTTGGTCTGGTTGGTACTCCACCTGCAAACCCAGATTTTGAAATACTCCTTCCAGTAAGCCTTTTGCTACATACCAGTTAATGCCCGGACTTTGATTGTATTCTCCCCAACTGCCTTGGTAGTAGGAGCCACCAAAAATCCCGGCGATCGCATCTGCCTCCCGTAAGCCTTCTTCTTCCCGCCAAAATACCTTGCCAATTTCAAAACCACTTAATACCCCATTACCCTGGTCTTGATTGTAGCTAAAAGCCTCGATCAAGCCCGGAATTAGATCCTTCCTCAGGACTGAATATTCAGTAAACAAGGGATTCGCGATCGCTACCATCCCCCCAGACTCAGAAGATTTATTCACGGCATAGGTGTAGTGGACTAATTCCGTTAGTCCTGCCGCTCTAAAAGAGGCTCTGATCTGGCGCTTGAGAAATTCATCGGTAGATAAATAGCCAATTTCTGCCTGTTCTGGCAACTGGTCACAGAAATTATCATAGCCATAGAGACGAGCTACTTCTTCAATCAGATCAATTTCCCGCTCCAAATCTCGGTAACGATAAGCTGGAACCCGCACCTGCCAAACGGGTAAATCCCCCGACTCAATAGTTTCTAGCTGACAACCCAAGGCCGTAAGAATCCGCTCCACATCGGCCGCTGTAATTTCTCCCACCTCTTCATCCGCCAGATTAACCGCCCCCAAAACGTGGTGAATGCGAGCCAACCTAAGGTCAATAGTGCGATCGCTATAATCGGGGCGATTATCTGACACTACTCGACTAACTGCCTTTCCCCCAGCAATTTCGAGAATTAGAGCCACGGCATAATTGCAAGCAATTTCTAGTTCTGCATGATTAACACTCCGCTCATAACGTGCTGAAGATTCTGTGCGGAGACCTTGGGCGCGGGCAGAACGGCGGACGGTAATTGGTTCAAACAGGGCAGCTTCCAGAACAATATTCGTTGTCCCTGCATGAACTTCTGTCTCTTCACCCCCCATCACCCCTGCCAGAGCGATCGGCTGATCATTCCCCGTGATTACAAGATTTGGAGCTTGGAGATTTCTGGTCTGGCCATCTAGGGTTTTTAGAGTCTCCTCCTCTCTAGCAAAACGTACCCCAATAATTGGTTGCTTTGATGCTTCCTGCCTAGAGCTTCCCCTCTCAGCAAGGTGATCACGACCAACGCAGCGCAAGCGATCGCCATCAAAAGCATGGAGAGGCTGACCCCACTGCAACATCACATAGTTAGTTACATCTACTACATTGTTAATGGAACGAACTCCGGCGGCCGCCAGACGCTGTTGGAGCCAATTAGGAGCAGGGGCAATCTTCACTCCTTGAATCTCTGTCCCTAGGTAAGCAGGGCAAGCAGTAGTCTCCCTAACTTGGAGTTTAATCTCTCCTTCTCCGAGGGAAATTTCTGGCACCGTAGGAAGGTGGAGTTTTCCCCCAGTCAAGGCGGCGACTTCTCGTGCTACCCCTACCATACTCAGGGCATCTGCCCGGTTTGCCGTAGCTGTTAGGTCGAGAATCACATCATCTAAATCCAGCAAAGGACAGACATCCGTGCCTACAGCCAAGGTTTCCTCCACAAAAATATGAATTCCTTCCGAAGTTTTTTCTAAGCCTAATTCTGAAAGGGAGCAAATCATCCCTTCCGATCGCACTCCCCGCAGTTTAGAAGGACGAATTTTTAGATCAATTTTAGGCAGATAAGTCCCGGAGACTGCCACTGGTACCAAAGCCTCCGCCCGGACATTGGCCGCTCCACAGACAATATTTAAGATACTGTCACTCCCTACATCTACTTGACAGACTCGTAATTTATCCGCATTGGGATGGGGTTCAATCGTAATTACTTTTCCCACTACTACCCCTGCGGCCCAAGTACGTCGATCTTCGATATCTTCTACTTCAAATCCTGCAAAAGTTAGGGTCTCTGCCAACTCCTCTGGAGTTAGATTAATATCTACCAATTCCCGCAGCCAGTTCCAAGAAATCCGCATTGACTTTTATATTGCTTTATTATTAATTTTGACTATCTTACCTTTTTTCAGGTACTTAATAACCACCTCAGTAGTTTCACTTAGTAATACTTCTAGGACATTTTTCCTATTATTCTTAAATATCTATTAAAATTAGAGGCAAGAAAGTCTCTTGACCCCTCACCTTAACTCTTACCTAAACAGAGTTATCAAAAAAAATGGGTCTAAGACCCTATCCTTCTAAGATAGTTTTATACTATACTCAGGGAACTAAGGGTTATAATCAAGCTCTTAGCAAATAAATCAACTTTTGAATACCGCAGGGCTTGCGGGAAGGCATAAGCCTCAAGTCTGCCGAGCGAACTTAAGACCAAAAAGCCCTAGAGGTGGAGGCAGTCGCGAAACCCCAGTCATGGGAAGAAACAGAAACCTAATCCGTGAGGCTTAGGAATCACCATCGCTTTAGTTTGGTGAGAATGTCAAATTAGAAAGTATCAGCGTACTCCTGAAAATTCTAAGATATCTAACCTGATTTGAACTATTTCTAGTTTTTAATTTCTTTAGTTTCTAGTTTGCGTAAATACTGTCTTACCTAGGAAGCAGCAATGACCTACTGCCTCAATCCAGACTGTCCTCAACCTAAAAATCCTGCCAATGCCGAAGTGTGTGAGGCTTGTGGCTCCCCTTTGCTACTTAAAGAACGCTACCGAATCAGCCGAGCTTTGGGGCAGGGAGGTTTTGGTGCTACGTACCTAGCAAATATTATGACTTTACCGGGGGAGCCTTGTTGCGTCATTAAGCAACTTCGTCCTAATGCTAATGCTCCCCAACTCATGGAAATGGCGAAGCAGTTATTTGAACGGGAAGCAAAAACTCTAGGCAGAATTGGGAATCATCCTCAAATTCCCAGTCTTTTAGACTTTTTTATAGATGAAGATAAGCAACAGTTTTACTTAGTCCAAGAGTACGTAGCTGGTTATACTCTCCAACAGGAAGTTAAGCGTAATGGTCCTTTTAGTGAAGCTGGAGCAAAGCAGTTCCTCAGCGAAATTTTGCCCCTCCTGCGCTACATTCATAGCCAAAAGGTAATTCATCGAGATATTAAGCCTGCAAACCTAATTCGCCGAGAGCAAGACCGCAAACTAGTAATGATCGATTTTGGGGCAGTTAAACATAGTCAAATAGATCCTAATGCGTCTGGTGCTGGTATGGTAGCAGACCAAACAGCTTTGACTCAGTTTGCGATCGGAACTCCGGGCTTTGCGCCCCCAGAACAAATGGCAATGCGGCCGGTTTATGCCAGTGATTTTTATGCTGTAGGAGTAACATGTATTTATCTCCTAACGGGAAAATCTCCCAAAGACATTGAATATAACCCCTCCACTGGGGAAATGATGTGGCAACAGTACGTTAATATTAGTGACCACTTTGCTAACGTCCTCAAGAAACTCCTAGAGGCATCAGTTCGCCATCGCTACCAATCGATCGATGATATTCTCCGGGCCTTAGATATGGAGCCATACCTAGACAGCCTTGCCCAGGGTTTATCTGCCAAAAATAACAATCCGCCCCCCACTAACCCTGCCTATAGAAGACAAGGTTTTATGCCTTCTTCAGGAGATCTAGCTGGTCTAAATTCGGGGGAACCAAGAACTAGTGGGGGAGCGGGAAGCATGGCAGAGGCAATTCGGGCCCGGCGGGCCCGGCTCCAACAGGGAGGCGTAGGCTCACCCCGTACTTCTCTGCAATCTAGTGGCGGGGGTGCAAAAACTGGTTTAAGTTCTAGTGGAGGTAAGCCAAAACCCCAACCTAAACTAGACTATCAAACTTTTATGACTGCTTATACCAAAGGACGGCGAGATTTTGCGGGTCAGGATATAAGTTTATTAAACTTGCAAAAGCTAGATTTATCAGGGCGAATTATTTTTAACCAAGCTAAATTGGTGCGGACTAATCTTCAGGAAGCTAATCTGAGTAATGCAGATTTTTGTCGTGCTAATCTCATGGGGACAAATCTCCAAGATACCATCCTCGAAAAAGCATTTTTCCATCAGGCAAATCTAGAGGGAGCAATCTTGCGGGGAGCAAATTTGATTGGGGCAAATCTGAGTCAGGCAAACCTAAAAAATGCTAATCTGAGTGGGGCAAATTTGACGGGGGCAAGAGTAACAGAAGAGCAGTTAGCTCAAGCAAAAATGAACTGGTTAACGATCTTACCCAATGGTAAAAGAGCCTTTGGTAAGATGTAATATCTTAATCTAATTAAAAATGGATTTACAACTCCAACTCTATCGGTTAGAACAATTTACTAATAATTTAGTTAGCTATCAGCTAGAGCAAATTAGTTTAGTTAGTATCGGGATTATATTTCTGGCTGGACTATTAACTAGCTTTTCTCCTTGTATGCTTTCCATGCTGCCTATTACGATTGGCTATATGGGTGGTTATGCAGCAGAAAGTAAAGGTAAAGCTGCTCTGCAATCAATTTGGTTTGCTTTGGGGTTGGCGACAACTCTGGCAACTTTGGGAATTATAGCGGCGGCTCTGGGTAAAATTTATGGGCAGGTGGGGTTTGGGCTGCCAATTATTGTGAGTGTAGTCGCAATTCTTATGGGATTAAATCTCTTAGAGCTTATACCTCTCCAGTTGCCTGCTTGGGGTGGTATGGAATGGATTCCTGCTAACTTACCTACGGGAGTCCGATCGTACCTCTTGGGGCTAAGTTTTGGTCTAGTAGCTTCTCCTTGTAGTACCCCGGTGTTGGCAACTCTGTTGGCTTGGGTGGCAAAAACTGGAAATTTGGGCTTGGGAGGGGTATTGCTGCTGACCTATGCGATCGGCTATGCTATGCCCCTAGTAATTGCCGGAACTTTTACTGCCACGATCAAAAATCTGCTGCAATTGCGCCAGTGGGGGGCATGGATCAATCCCCTGAGTGGATTTTTACTACTAGGTTTTGGAGTTTTTTCCCTGCTGCTAAGGTTATTCAGTTCCCAGCCTTTAGCTATCAGTTAGTCGGGTTTATTTTTTATTCAGGGGATGGTGGGTAGAAACGGCTGAGGTGATGATACTTTCATAGACGAGGATGGGGCGATCGATCCCCTTAAATCTATGGGGTCCCAAGGACTGAAAACCCTCCTGAAAATCCTCTAACTGGAGGTAAGTAGCTTCACTGACCACACACTTACCCGGTGGACAGATAGACTCCATCCGGGATGCTAAGTTAATGGTTCCGCCCAAGGCAGTGTAATCTACCCGTTGAGAACTGCCCACATCCCCCACCACCGCCCGGCCACTGTTGACAGCAATCCTTAACTCCAAAGGCTCCGAAAGAATCTTACTGGCGTTGAGTTTAGCCAAACGTCTGAGCATTCCTTGGGCGGCATGGGTAGCACGCTGAGCATGGTCAGCTTGAGGCTCCGGTGCTCCAAAAAAGGTCATGATGCAATCCCCAATAAACTTATCGAGAGTTCCCCCCATCATAAAAACTTCTTGGAGCATTTCCTCAAAAAAAGCATTCAAGAGAGAAGATATTTCTTGGGGACTCAGGCGCTCAGAGAGGGCAGTAAAACCCACAATATCGGCAAATAAAATACTGATATCAAATTCCGCTGGGACAATTCGACTATCGACCAAGGCCGATGTCACCATCATTTGTTGGACTACGGCTGGAGAGTGGTAGCGCTCTAGGCTGCGACGGATGGTTTCTTCTTGGCGCAACTGCCTAGTTAAAACCCAGCGCTGGACAGCAGAGGCTACCAGATTAGCTAGGGTAGAAAAGAAACTTAAGTCTTCTTCCCCGCCCTGATGCCAGTCATTAATTGCCGAAGGGGCATCGGCATACAGCACTCCAAAAATTTTATTCTCATCCCAGAGAGGAACAGCCAAAGCACTACAGATCCCCTTAGCTAGAATGCTATTTTCGCCTTGGAAGCGATCGTCCGCTTGGGCATTGGCAGTTTTAATCGCAATTTGTTCCCCAAATACAGCCTGACAAATGGTATGACTAATCCATTGATCATTGCTGATTAGATCCGGGTTCTGGTTGCTATTGCGACTAGCAGCATTGAGGAGTTCTAACTTACCTGTGGCGGTGACATCTACCAATAGGGCGAGGCGATCGATATCCTTGAGTTCCCGAAACACTACTTCCTTAACTTGAGAGAAAATTGCCTCAATGGATTCTGCTGAGTTGAGAGCTTTAGCAATATTCACTAGTTCCTTCAGGCGATCGATCGCCCTTTCAGGAGTAGCAGATTGGTCATCAGGGTTTTCTGCTTGGAGCCATTGCTCTTGAAGATATTTTACGTCCCGAATAATAGTTAAACCTTCCGTGGATAGGTCACGAGCTGCATCTCGGCGAGGCTTAGAGAGAATTACGTGCATTCCCACATTCCCAATTTGTAGGAAATCTCCATCCCGAATTTTCTGGGGGGCAGAGATAATGGCATCATTAAGCTTTGTGCCATTAGTACTACCTAAGTCTTCTACTAACCAAGTTCCAGAGTGGGAACCCAAAATTCTGGCATGGTAGCGAGACACCTCAATATACATCAAGGGTAGGTCACATTCTGGTAGACGGCCGATCATAAAAGGGTTTTTATCTACTTTAATAATTTTTTCTGCATACCCTTCTATGCGGACTCGCAGGCTAAGTTCTCCCATTGGAATTAAACCTCACTAAATTAAACTGCACCAATTAAGGTGACTAGAGAAGGCAAATAGCCCTAATCCTTAATTTTGGGATAGCTTAAGAATTTACTATCAGTAACTTTCTTTAAAAATAAATATAACTCAGGAAAAATCATCATAGAAATAGGGGATGAGGAAAGAATGGGACTATAAATATAGTAGCTCTAAATAAATTAGGAGCCGTGGGGGGGTAGCACTCTCGAATTACGAAGAATGATTAAATAATGCTGTTATTGAGATAGTGATGAAGATGCAAAAATCCTGAATTTAGTAGGGTTGAAATCAAAAGTTTTCTACAACTACCCTAGAAATAGTATAGTTTATTCCTTAGAAGATTTACCCAGTTTGTAACTGGCACCTAAGCAAAGGAGAAATAACTATTGTTACGGACTATTGCAGAAATCAATGAGAAAATTCACCAGCGTCGGGTAGTGGTGTGGACAGTAGCAGAGGTGAAGGCAAGGGTCGGGGAGTTGGGTTTGGAGGCGATCGCAGATCAGGTAGATGTGGTGACTACGGGGACTTTTGAACCTATGGAGTCTTCCGGGGCAATTATTAATCTGGGGCATACGGATCCCCCAATTAATATCCGCTCCTGTTGGCTAGATGGGGTGGTTGCCTATGCGGGGTTTGGGGCAGTGGATTTATATCTAGGGGCAACCCAGATGAGTGAAGTTCTGGAGGGAGAAGAGTTTCGGGAGCGGGGCGGGGGTCATGTGATTGAGGATTTAGTGGCCGGGCGGTCTGTTCCTCTACGGGCGATCGGGCAAGTTACGGATTGTTATCCCCGCTCTAGTCTGGAAACCACCATAACTAAAAACCGGATCAATCAGTTTTATCTTTATAATCCCCGGAATTTATATCAAAACTTTATTGTGGGGGTGAATGGAGGCGATCGTCCTTTGTTTACCTATCTTGGCCCCCTCCAGCCCCAGTTAGGGAATGCAGTTTTTTCTAACCCAGGGGCAATTTCTCCCCTGCTGAATGATCCGGATCTAAATTTAATTGGGATCGGCACACGGATTTTTCTGGGGGGGGCGATCGGTTATGTAACGTGGGAAGGAACCCAGCATTTTCCTCTACAAAAGCGTTTGGATAATCATACTCCCATTGGCCCAGCGTCTACCTTGGCATTGATCGGTGATGCCAAAGCCATGAATACTAAATGGGTACGGGGTTGTTATTTCAAAAACTACGGTTCTTCTTTGATGTTGGGGGTAGGGGTGCCGTTGCCGGTATTGACCCCAGAGGTAATTAAATATTGTGCGGTACAAGATACAGAAGTAGTAGCTCCAGTAGTGGATTTTTCTATTCCCCGGCGGGTGCGGCCTACCTTTGGCTTAGTTACCTATGCTCAATTGAAATCGGGCAAAATTACCATTGGCGGCAAAACTGTCCGGGTGGCTCCTTTGGCGAGTATTTCTCGATCGCACGAAGTTGCCGAAGAACTGAAACAATGGATTCTCAAGGGGGAATTTACTCTTACGGAACCCGTTGCTCCGATCGCCCTTGATCGAGCTTTTTTACCCCAAGAGCGCTGGGGAGGGGAACTATCTTTGGATTAAATTAACCCGAACTCACGTTATTTAAGTTTTGATTTTCAA
>JANMHD010000269.1:0-1769 GCA_031374985.1 Coleofasciculaceae cyanobacterium OTE_70_metabat_329
CTTGGACTTTTTGCAGGTTTGCCGCAGTCATGGGCATTAGTTGATGATCGGAGGTGAGAAGAATTTTTAGAGGTTTGCCAGTCTGGGGAGCAGGGGCGAGGGTAAACTCTCGACTGGCAATTACTACCTCATCGTTATTAGTGCTACTGACTTTGTAGGGGATTCGCTCTCCGGGTGGGAGATTAGGAACGATCGCCTCATGTCGCCAAATATCCCTAGGAGTTGGCTTTTGGTAAACCTGCCCCCGCTCTTTCTGCTCTCCTACCAAAGAATGTTGATCTTCTTGAGTCCTGCTGAGTTTGCTAGTCTTTGCTACTACCTGCTGCGGGAAGTTTTGCCCATAGCTGACGGTATGATTCTTGCCTGCAAATTCTGTAAACCATACCACCTGTACCGAAGTGGCGGTAGGTAATTGCAAAAATGGGTCAGTAAGTAGCTGGGGAGTAGGATTAGGCATAATTGACGGCTTGAGCATCAGAGATAATCCGGGAATAAGGATTGCGACAAAGATTAGTAGTGCGATCGCCCAAAGGTTTCGCTGTACTGAGGGGTTTATCATATCGATTTACCGTAGTTCATACAGGTTAAGAAATAGATAAGCAATATCTTCTTGCCTCTTCTCCCAAGTTTTTCCCTCTACTCTTCTGGCAAAATCCACACGGGAGGAGCCGTGATTTTCTTGCGTTGTGCCTCAGCGGCCATTTCAATCATCTCGTCTAGAGAGACTTCTTTAATAAAATTAGAGGCGGCAGCAGCATATTCCTTGTGGGGACATTTTTCGCCTAAAATGCAGCCATTAACACAGGCGGTGGCGCAATCGATCGTTCCTTCCATGTTCTTCTCCTTAAAATGCTACAAATATTTGCTTAATAGTAATTCTAACTTCTCTTTAGTAGCTACTGGAACCTTATCTAACGGGGTAAGGATAGCATATTTCAAGGCTGAATGGGCTTCAGAATGGGGGGGATTTGCAGTTAGTCTCTTTACAGTTTCTTGAATTACTTTCTGGGCATTAACCGCATTTTTTGTTAAGTTACCGATAATCATCTCTACCGTAACACTATCATGGTCTGGATGCCAGCAATCATAGTCTGTAACTAATGCTAAAGTGGCGTAGGCAATTTCTGCTTCCCGTGCCAATTTTGCTTCTGGTAAATTGGTCATACCAATAATTTTTGCGCCCCAACTTCGATAAAGATTTGATTCTGCCTTAGTAGAAAAAGCCGGCCCTTCCATACAAACATAAGTGCCGCCCCGGTGGAGATTCACCTCAGCTAAATTTAGACTAGCTACCGCATCGCCCAGCACTTGAGATAAATTATTACAAACTGGATCCCCAAAAGTAATATGGCCGACAATTCCTTCGCCAAAGAAAGTTGATATACGGTTTTTAGTTCGATCGATAAATTGATCAGGAATCACCATATCTAGGGGTTTTGCTTCTTGCTGAAGAGAACCCACAGCCGAGGCAGAAATTAGATATTCTACCCCTAAGCTTTTCATGGCATAGATATTAGCTCGAAAGGGCAAATCTGATGGTAGAAGATGGTGATTGCGTCCGTGACGAGCCAGAAAAGCTACAGAAGTATTGTCTAGTTTGCCAAGAATTATGGCATCGGAAGGCTTACCAAAGGGAGTATCAATTTCTAGTTCTTGAACCTCCTTAAGAGCCTCCATTTTATATAAACCACTGCCGCCGATGATCCCAATTTTTGCCTGATTCATAGTTAATAATATTTAGTTAATTTAGTAGTCAGGGGATGAGTAGG
>JANMHD010000318.1:0-2650 GCA_031374985.1 Coleofasciculaceae cyanobacterium OTE_70_metabat_329
TTTCCCAGCACATGATGATTAGGGTGAGGAATCATGGGCTGATGGCATCTATTAGGAAAAGTACTTGAAACTAAATTAGGGAGGAAAACCTCTTAATGTATATATCAACTTCATTACCTCCCCATCATCGCCGCCTTCATATCCCGTACCGCTCTTTCCATGCCGACCAATACAGCCCGACTGACGATCGTATGTCCGATATTTATTTCTTCCATGCCGGGAATACAAGCCACAGGATAGACATTTTGATAGGTTAAACCATGACCAGCATTAACCCGCAGACCAAGGGCGATCGCTTCTTCTGTCCCTCTGGTGAGGACTCCTAATTCCCATGCTCGATCGGCAGCATTTTTTGCTTCTGCATAGCGCCCCGTGTGGAGTTCTATAAACTTAGCTTGAGTTTGATGGGCAGCTTCTAGCTGGGGAGTATCAGAATCTATAAAAAGGCTTACAGGAATTTCGGCACTTTGGAGTTTGTCTACTATTTCTGCAATTTTAGTGATTTGACCTGCCACATCTAAACCCCCTTCAGTCGTTACTTCCTCTCGTTTTTCTGGTACAAGGGTGACATAATCGGGCTTAATAGATAGGGCAATACCCAGCATCTCTTCGGTGGCGGCCATTTCTAGATTGAGATGGGTTTGGACAGTTTCCCGCAGTAGGCGCACATCTCGGTACTGGATATGGCGGCGGTCTTCCCGGAGATGCACGGTAATGCCATCAGCACCACCCAATTCTGCTAGGATAGCAGCGGCAACCGGGTCTGGCTCGATCGTTTTTCTAGCCTGTCTGATAGTGGCTACGTGGTCAATATTTACGCCTAGGGTCAACATGTTTACAGTTATCAGTTATCAGTTATCAATTACTTGTGCTGAGCGGAGTCGAAGTATTAGTTACTTGTGCTGAGCAGTTCGGAAGGCTCATTGTAAGAATTGCCAAAGCATCAGTTATCTCTTAATTATCGGTCACGAGTCAGGAAGGGGACATCAATAATTTCTCCAGTGGTGTTACCAATTTGGACTTGTAGCCCCACACTGCCAGCTTTAGTCCGCAGGTAAGCAAGACCGTAGTCACCTTGGCTTGTTTTAGTATAACTGGTTAATTTGCCGACTTTTTCGCCATCGAGCATCAGGGGATCACCGGGAGTGGCCGGCGCTGTCAGACTAATTCCCCAGAGATTTTGTTTTACACCTTTGTAGGTATCGAGCCGGGCGATCGTTTCTTGCCCAATATAGCAGCCTTTGTTAAAAGAAATAGTATGCCAAAGTCCGGCTTCGAGGGGATTGTAATCTTCGGTGATTTCGGCATTCGGGATGGGTCTGCCTTGGAGGATTCGTAGGGTTTCCCAGAAATTTGTGCCAATGGGAGTGATTCCAAGATTTACTAATTGCTGCCAAAGTTGGGCTGCTCGGTTGATCGGCATAATCAGGGTATAACCGGGAGTGGACAGACCGGAGCCGATCGCCACCCGTAGGGTAATATCTCCTATCATAAATTCTTGATGAGTACCGTGGGGCTGCTCAAGAGAAAAGTTAATGCCTAGTTTTTCTAAAACTTGATTACTAGCTTCACCAATTAAATTAAAAACGGCATAATCATTACTAGCATTGGTTAGCTGGACTTTATCAGCAAAGAAAATATATTTATCAAGATTGGTAAGTAATTGCTGACAACGATCGGGGGAGGTGAGGAGAAGTACTGCATCTTCAAGGACGTAGGCGGTAGTCAGATCGATCATTCTAGCTGTGGAGGTCAAAAAGACAGTATCGCAACCTTGACCGGGTTTAAGAATTTTTAGATCATTGCTACTCTGGTTATGAAGGAAGGGGAGGCGATCGCTATCTTTGACTAAGATTTTCCCCCAATGGGTGCGATCGGCCAGCAATACCCTATCTTTCCAATTTTCCAATACTTCAATATCATTTCCAAAGCTTACAGGCAGAGTGATTCCATCAATTTCCTGTAGTTCTGCACCCCCAGCTACTTGGGCATCTCGCAAGTTTTCAATCATGATTTTTCAATTAACAACATCAACCATACAAATACAAAGATAATCTATTTTTTAGCTAAGATTACATAATCATCTAATAGATAGTGATTTTTATATTTTTGATCAGTATATTGACGTATTAAAGGACTCATGAATTTTTGATCTGGCAAATTTCTCTGAACAAAGATGGCAAAGTCTTTTGCAGGCATTGAACCTCTTATATTTTTAGATGATAAATATTTATACCAAACTAGATTTAACCCAAGGTTACTTAGAAATCGCCCGACAATATCTTCTTCTTGTTTTACACTACTAATTTGATTATCCCCACTAATTTTTAGCAGTAACTTGTCCTGAATAATTAGTAGAACATAGCCAGAATCAGTTAGACATGTATCAAAGATATTCTTGTATGCTATTTCCGATTTTTTTCTAGTTTTCTCATCTTTGAAGAAACAATGAGATATAACTATAAAATCGAAGAAATTTTTAGGAAGCTTATCTACTAAGCCATCATCAAAAATACTAGCTGTATCAAATTTTAGGTAAGTATTTTGTTTTTCTGCTTTTAGATATCTTCGCCCAAATTCTAAACCTTTATCTTGAAATATGCCCTGCTGCTCCACAGAAAAATAGGAAGTGTGCATTGTTTTTGTATCA
>JANMHD010000347.1:0-2585 GCA_031374985.1 Coleofasciculaceae cyanobacterium OTE_70_metabat_329
TCCACTACCTGCCCCTGCTGCCACTGCCCCGGATTTTCTAGAAGTTGAGAATTAGGATCCATAGAATTTAGAAATTTAATCTAGTCTTTTTACTGAAGATTTATTTAAAACTACGGATAAATACTTTTCCAAGGAGGCTACCACGAAATTTCCATAGAAGTTATCAACTAATTCATCTTATCTTAATTGCTTCTTCTCCTTCGGTTTTCATTTTTGGTGCCACACCTAGGAGGATCAAAAAACTATGGATACCCCAAATTTTAGTAAAATATGGGACTTACCCAAGTAGCATAAATTTATTGGAGGTGAAAGGCCTTGTGCCCTTACTTCTAAGGGTGAATAGCAAAATTTAAGCATCATTATGACTGATTCGGGACTAGATAATTTTTCTCGGGAGCAATTATTACACCTGCGGCAGAAGCAACGGCGGGTACGAAATTTGATTTTGGATTATGGTCTAGGAGTGGCAACCTTAGGCTTAAACCCATTTCCCGGTTTCTTGAGCTTTACTTTGTTAATTTCTAGTCTCTTAATTCTCAAGATGCTGCGTGATATCGCCGTTGTCTGGGGTTTCACAGGGGGGCAAGATTGGTTAGCGATCGCTAGTAGTTTCTTTGGAGCTATGACTAGCCTGTGGTTAGGAATTATGGTGTGGGGAACTTTGGTAGTATTAAGTTTCTTTTTACCCTTGCCCCGCAGTTTTGCTTTGGCCGCCGGATTATTTACCCTGACCTGTGGTTTAGGGCAAGCGACAAGTCAGTTTTATGCTAGTGGTTGGCAGTTAGATCAAAGGCGGTGGAGGTTTTAGTAGTGCAGTTACGCAGAAGACAATTATTATTGGCAGGATTAACCACCGGGGCAGCGATCGCTGGAGGTAAGAAATATCTAGATCTAAAAAATCGGGAAGATTTACAAGCCCGCCTATTAAATTTGGCTAACCAGCGAGATATGGATCAGGTATTACGGGCAACCTTAAATGCTGATGCCATGCAGGCTCAGGAATTTAAAAAAATTGTCCAATCTGTCAAACTTACTTCCCCCACCCAGCCCTACGATCGGCAGATATCTAAACTTCTAATTCGTTGTAGTCGAATTGCTACGGAGCAGTATCTGAAGGGTAAAACTGTGCCTAGCTATCAGGGAGATATCACTTCCTTGCCTTCTTATCATTCCTCCCTAAAAGGCTATACCCAAATTGCTAATTTTATTGCTCTAGAACAAACTGTTACCGAAGAAATTCCTATCCAAGTTTTAGCCCAGGTAGAACAAAATCAGCTAGAGCAGGAACAAGTAGACCCGATCGAAACCAACGTCAACACAATCCAGAGTGCTGTGCAGCTAACTACCAAGGAATTAGTCAAAATAGAAAAAAAAGTCCCAGTATATTTTGGCTTTGTCTTGAGTTCTCCCCAAGCCCAGATCCTTATTTTTCGGGGAACCCAACGCACTACAGAGTGGCTCTTGAATCTCACAGCTTTGCAGATTAATACCAAGATTGATACTAAGGGGGAAGATACTCCCCAGTTTTCTGGCCAGGTGCATCGGGGCTTTGTGAATATCTATAAAGATTTAGTGACTCAAACTAGGGAAATTGCTCAAAAACTAGACCCCACCAAGCCCTGTTATATTTCTGGTCATAGCCTAGGGGCAGCGATCGCCACTCTGGCCGCTATGGATCTAGCCCTAGCCCTGCCGCAATTCCGTTCCCAGTTACGTCTCTATACCTACGCTAGCCCCCGGATTGGGAATCCTACTTTTGCTAATGCCCACAGTCGATTAATTCCTAACCATTACCGGATTGTTAATTTAGCAGACCTAGTTCCCTTGGTTCCTTCTACGATTTTCTTCAATAATATTAACTACGTCCATGCGGGGCAGGAATGGTCTTTTTTGTCCCAGAATGGCGATCTTTTACCAAATCATGTGGTGGACACCTATCGATCGGCGGTAGAGCAAAATCTAGAAACTAACAAACCCAGAGTTTATCCCGTTAGTGGTTAACCCGCCTCAAGATAATAATTCCCAGAAACGGGGATCAAGATAGTTAATCTTGGCAAAAGGGCTGAGGGCTGTTAGTACCTGCTGTCCATAGCTACGGTGGTTAACTCGACTATCTAGCATGGCAACTATTCCTTGAGTTAGCCGAACGGGAGCGATCGCCCTCTGCAATTCCCTTAAGGCTGTGGGTAAAAGATAGAGGCGGAACCAATCTACACGCTGTTGTTTGTAGAAGGCAACTTGACCTGCTACTAGAGGATTTTCTAGAGAAGGAATTGGTAGGGTGGCAATAATTAGTAACTTCGGGGCAGGTAATTGGTGGTGATATTGTCGCCAAAACTGCCAACCTGTCACCAGAATAGGGGCGGGGTTAGTTGAAATCACTTCCATTTGTACCCTAGAGCCAAATTCCGCTGCCATTACTGCCGCTATTTGCTGCTTCAGTGGGCTATCTTCCACCAAAATTACTACCAAACCTGTATCACCCCGACTGATGGTTAACAGTTCCATGACCTGCCGTTCTAGGGCGGCTTGGAATTGGGGCGTATTAGGCAGGGGTAGTTTATCTGGCAGGTAAAGCTGAATCA
>JANMHD010000363.1:0-6752 GCA_031374985.1 Coleofasciculaceae cyanobacterium OTE_70_metabat_329
TTTCCCAACTCCGAAGTAGTAGAGCATATTTAACTTTCGATTCCCCCTAGACCTTCTTAAAAAGTGTGGGAAAGAACTTCTCAAAAGTAAGGTGGGCAATGCCCACCCTACAATAACTAATATTTTCTAAACACAACCATCTACCATGACTGATTCTGCTGCTAAACGTCGTGCTAGTCATGTAATCCTCACTTCCCATTTGAATGGGATTGGCACAACTAAGGTAATTCCTATCCAGTGGGGAGCGGCAACTCCTAGCGATCGTAGCCCTATCATTGGTTCTGTCAGGAGTGGCATCCATCGAAATGTGATTGGTACTCATGGCGGTTCCTATAGTATCTATCGGGCTTTGGCTGTGGCTAATGGGACTCTCGACCCAGATCATCGGGCAGATTTAACTAATACTTCCCCTGCGGTGCATATTGGCCCTTATCCTAGCTGGAGCGATCCCCAGAAAATTGTTTCCCTTGATCCTTGGGGAGCCTCAGCCAGTGAAGTTTTTGGCACTTTGTACCCAGAGGATTATGATATCCTGCCCAGTATTGCCATTACTAAAGCCCATATCAATATCCCAGAGCTACAGCTAGAGGTAACCTCTGGCCGATTACAAGTAGATGGACAGATTTTGAAGGCAGATGGAAATTTAGTAGTTACAAAGGCCTCGATCGATCCCGTGTGGTATTTACCCGGCGTAGCAGAACGACTGAAAGTGCCTGAATGGGAGCTACGGCGGATTTTATTTCAACAAACGGGAGGAATGTTTCCAGAGCTTGTCACCCGCCCAGACCTAAGGGTATTTCTGCCTCCCATTGGCGGAACTACGGTTTATGTAGTGGGGGATATTAATAATGTGGCAGATCCAACAAAACCCTTAGCGGTACGAGTCCATGATGAATGCAATGGCTCTGATGTTTTTGGTTCCGATATTTGTACTTGCCGTCCTTACCTAGTACACGGGATTGAAGATTGTATTCAGACAGCCCAGAATGGCGGAGCCGGAGTGATTGTCTACTGCCGGAAGGAAGGCAGGGCTTTGGGAGAAGTGACGAAGTTTCTGGTCTACAATGCCCGGAAGCGGCAGGAAGGAGGCGATCGGGCAGATGCCTACTTTGCCCGCACTGAATGTGTAGCGGGGGTGCAGGATATGCGCTTCCAAGAACTAATGCCGGATGTGTTGCACTGGTTGGGGATCACCAAGATCGATCGCCTAGTCTCCATGAGCAACATGAAATACGATGCTATCACTGGTTCAGGGATCGAAGTAGTCAAGCGCATTCCCATCCCAGCAGAATTAATTCCGGCTGATGCCCAGGTAGAAATTGAAGCTAAAAAAGCCTCAGGCTACTATGCTGAAGATGAAGTATTAACCAACGATGGCTTGGCCCAAGTCAAAGGTAGGGAACTTTGATATCTGGAAATGAATCTAAATCTCTTCTTACCTCGTATACCTGAATAACTGTTTGCCAAATTCCACCTGTAGGGAAGGCATGAGGAATAAACTTTAGCTGAAACGGAGAAATCATGATCAATTACTTAAAAAAATATCAGAAATTTTTGTTTAGATCCTTTCTGGGTATAGTTGCCTGCTTTTTTGCGGTGAGTATGGCTGCCCCGGCTCGATCGATGAGTCCCCAGATTGACTTTGGAGCTATGCAATTAATGGCAAATAAGTCTAGCTTAACCAATTATCAACAACAAGCCAAATCTGTATTAATGGCCGAATTAAGGCCAGAGGGCACTTTAGTAAGTCAAGCTATAAACTTGAAATCTTTTGCGGCTATTTTATCAGGCAATGATATTTACCCCAGCCGGGTATCTACCCCAGCGATCGGGACAGTCGGAGCAGCTTTGGATGGGAATCGATTCGTTGTGCGGGGAAGTTTTCGTGATTTGAGCAGTATGCCACGAGATTATGCGATCGATCCCCCCACTCCCCCTAATGCCAACGTTACCTCAGCAGCACATATTCACCGGGGTACAACCATGGAAAATGGACCTTTCCAGTATGCTTTGCAAGTGCAACTAGACCCAGACGGTTTGGGTGGCACAGTCAAAGGCGACTATACCTTGACAGAGGAGCAACTCCAAGCCTTAAACAGCGGCAGACTTTATGTTGATCTGCATACCAAAGGTTTTCGGGGTGGAGAACTCCGAGGCGTTCTTAAAGGGTTTGGTGCTTAAAGAGTAATTTATCAAGAAAGGGACGATTCAAATCATACCTCCGGCGGCAAGCCATAGCTTGGTAAAGAGTTCAATAAATATTTTTTATCTTATGCAACAACTAAATTCCTTATCTGACCATCCTTGGTGGGTAGAGCGATGGATTGATCTCCTCCAATCCTACAGATTTAAGAAACGGTTGGAGCGAGGCTGGCACTACGCTCGGAGTGGTAATGTTTTGAGTATAGAGTTTCAAGGGGAGAAAGTCCTAGCTCAAGTCCAAGGAACTGATCCCCGCCCTTACGTGGTGACAATTTCTCTCGATCCTTTTACCGCAGAAGATTGGCAGTATGTAGTTAAGACTTTAGGAACCAAAGCTGTTTACTCAGCTCAGTTATTAGCGGGAGAAATGCCTCCAGAAATTGAACAAGTTTTTGCATCAAATGGTTTGAGCTTGTTTCCTTTTCAGCTAGCCGAAGTAAGTTCTGC
This sequence comes from Coleofasciculaceae cyanobacterium OTE_70_metabat_329, assembly GCA_031374985.1. Lineage (GTDB taxonomy): Bacteria > Cyanobacteriota > Cyanobacteriia > Cyanobacteriales > JAAUUE01 > JAAUUE01. Next base: position 2,650 of record JANMHD010000363.1, read on the forward strand.
CTGTAGTTGCCCTGACCCCCAAAATCCCTGTAAGCATGTGGCTGCTGTTTATTATTTATTGGGCGATCGCTTCCGAGAAGACCCTTTTGTCCTGTTTCAACTCCGAGGACAGACTCGCCAGCAAATTCTCCAATCCCTATGGCAGCAATCCCCTAGTGCCTCAACAGTTTCTTTGGAACTAACTCCCACTCCAGGCCAGTCCCCTGCTTTACCTCCCGCCGATTTCTGGAAGTGTCATACATCACTAGATATATTGTCAGGAGGGTTATGGCAATCCAACTCTGATACGCCCGCCCAAACTCCCGGTTCGGTTTGGCAAGTATTGCCTCCCCTGCCCCTAAGCAAACCAGAAGCTGAACTACTCAAAAATCATTTCCAGCAAATCTATCGAACTGTGAGTCAATCCCTCAATTCCCGTTCTGTAGATAATAGCAAAGCTATTTAAATAAATAATTCCTATCTAGAAAATGTATTTAGGTTACTAGTGACTGAAGCGAGAGCCATGCTATGATTTGCGTAGTTTTGTAAACATAATAAGTAAATAAACTAACTGCTTGTCATCAATCCTTAGTAGAAAAATTTAGCTTAAGATGCTCGATCGCTTATCCCTCAATCACCCTAAAAACCCCATCCAGATTAACTTTTATAGCCGTACCTACGGATTGATTACTCTATTTTTGACTGCGTTATTATTAACATTACTTTTATTTTCTCCTTCTAATAAACAAGAAGTAGTCCAAGCATTAATTTCGAGTACTCAGGTTCAGGAGTATGATGCGATCGTTTTTGGGGATGAAGTACCAGGGATCATGACTGCCCTGAAACTTAGTCGGCAATTACCCAGGGGCAAAATTGCCCTAATTACCGAGGGAGATATAAATCAGGGTTTAGGGGGACATCTAGTCCGAGGAGGATTAGCCTACCTTGATCGGAACCAAGTCCCTAGGGATATCCGACAAGATTCAGGATTACGGAGATTTGCCTCTTCTAGCAAGCTCTACGATGAATTTATTCAAATTACGGGAACCCAAGAAATTGCCCTTGATCGTTTCAGGGCTGATAAAGCCTTCCGTCGAGCATTAGAGCAAGCACAAGTAAAAGTTATTGGCAATGTCCAAGTTCAATCGGTGCAAACCCAAGGAGCCAAGGTGCAGTCCTTTACTACTGCCGATCAGGGCATTTTTACAGCCAAGTATTTTATAGATTGTACCCAAGGTGGTAAATTGGCAGAAATGGCTGGGGTTAGGGTCTATCAGGGCTTTGAAGCTCTGGGCTTACCCGATAGTAGCTTAGCTGTCGGCTTAATTTTTGAAATTTATGGGATCAACCTAGAACAGCTTCGAGATATAGAAGATAAGATGATCGATCGCTTTCTAGATCAAAATGATATCGAAGCCCAACGCTGGTTGGAAGTAGCTAGTGGGGGTAGCCCCGGACTACGCCAACAAATTATTAGTTCTTTTAATAGTAATAACGGGATTGCCTCTATTTACCAAGGAACTCCCGATTCAGCCGATGTGAGGAGTTCGGCTCTGGGGGCGGCATTTCATGGCATGAATGGTTTGGTCTATGATTTACGGAAAGCAGGGGCAAAGCTCGATCGGGCGAATGTAGCAATTCTTCGAGACCATCTCAGCCTTAATTCTATGCTTTTCTATGCAGATGGTAAGACTTCTCGCCAGTTGAGCCTCAACGGGGCAAAACCTACCCCACAGATGCTGGCCTTTGCCCGGAAAGTTCAGGACTTTTATCGAAATTTGGGGGCTTGGGATGTGAAGTTGATGAGTGAACTCTATATTCGGAGTGCTGGACATATTGCTCAATCGATGGATGATTTGACTGCCACAGAGATGGCTGGGGGCGGGATCAGCAATGCAGAGGCCTTAGGAACTTTCACCTATCATTTAGATGTCCGGGGTGGCATTACCGGGATTGGAGAAATGGCTGCCCGTTTAGGTATTGATAAGCTAAACATTCACCTAAATATGCCTACCTTTAACTATGGTTTCCGCCATACCCTACCTAAGGAAAGGGATAATTTAGCAGTACTAAGTCCCGCTTCTGGGTTTGGGGGATTAGGTATTTCTGCTGGAAGAATTGTGGAATTTAATATTTCTGTAGGGGAAGGATTAGCGATCGCTGTGGCTAAGGCTGCGCAGGAGAAGCGATCGCTCCATAGCATTACCAATAAAGAAGTCCGCCAAACCTTCAACTATACACCCCTAGTCTACGGCCGACGCAGCCCCAACTATGAAGCAATTAAAAATATCGAAAATCTCTTTAAGCAAGAACAAGAGCGGCAAAGCCGAGAATCTAACCAATACCGTGCCAAAGTAAAATTATAAGCTTAGAAAGTTATTAATATTACTGATAAAAAGATTATGAGTGCAGAAATTATTTGTGTAGGGACAGAATTACTTTTGGGAGAAATACTTAACAGTAATGCCCAATTTATCGCCCAACAGTTAGCAGACTTAGGGATTCCCCATTACTATCAAACTGTGGTGGGAGATAATCCCGATCGCCTCAAGGGAGTAATTGCCACAGCCCGATCGCGAGGGAGTAAAATTTTGATTTTTACTGGAGGATTAGGCCCTACTCCTGATGATCTAACGACAGAAGCGATCGCAGATTTCTTTCAAACTCCTTTAATCGAAAACCCAGAAATTATTGCTGATATAACCCAAAAATTTGCCCAACGGGGGCGATTAATGACTGAGAATAATCGCAAACAAGCCTTGATTCCCCAAGGTGCGAGGGTTTTACCTAACCCCACTGGCACGGCACCGGGGATGATCTGGCAAGTAGAAGGGCTAATTATTTTAACTTTTCCGGGAGTTCCTAGAGAAATGGTGAGAATGTGGCAAGAAACTGCCGTGTCTTTCCTGAAAAGTCAGGGCTGGGGTCAGGAAATTATCTACAGTCGGACTCTACGATTTTGGGGCATTGGAGAAGCAACTTTAGCAGAGAAAGTTAGTTCTTATTTTGACCTTACTCAACCCACCGTAGCTCCCTATGCAGGCGATGGAGAGGTGCGCCTGCGGGTTTCTGCTCGGAGTGACTCCCCAGAAAAGGCGTTGGAAATTATCACTCCAGTAGCAGAGGAATTGCAACGAATTGCCGGGATGGATTATTTTGGAACAGATAATGCAACCCTAGCTTCAACGGTGGGGGATCTATTGCAAGCTAGGGGAGAAACCTTGGCTGTGGCGGAATCTTGCACCGGGGGACTCTTGGGGCAGAAGCTGACAGCAACGGCGGGGAGTTCTGGCTATTTTATGGGGGGAATAATTTCCTATGACAATACGGTGAAGCGGAGGTTATTAGGAGTTAACCGCAGAACCCTTGATAAATTAGGGGCAGTGAGTGAGAAGGTGGCCAAACAAATGGCTCAGGGAGTCCGCAAAAAGCTCAGAACTAGTTGGGGAATAAGTATTACAGGGATTGCAGGACCTGATGGAGGCAGTGAGGAGAAGCCAGTGGGTTTAGTTTATATCGGCTTATCAGGAGCAGATGGAACTAAGTTAGCTTGGGAATACCGCTTTGGGGAACACCGTAACAGAGAGGGAATTCGGTATTTGAGCGCTTGCAATGCTCTGGATCAATTACGGCGGTATTTGCTGACCCTAGGCTAGGTTATTCAATTCTCAGAGATACACCTGTTACGGCGCAGTTGCTATAAAATAAAAACCAAGATCAAGTTAGACCTTGGCACTGGTATGTAGAAACAATGTTGTTGTTAAGTTGTTACTTATATATACTGAAATACTTTGACTATGAATTTCCCAAGCCATAAATCAAAGTTAAACTTCCATAAATATTAATGTAACATAAAACACGATTTCCCTGTAATAAATCTTTACCCATATTTTGCGAGAAATGTAATGTTTTTGTAAAGCTGTAAGAGTTACTTTTCAGCAGATTTTTCCAAAAATTCCAAAGTTCGGAGGAGACGGACTGCGGAGTTGTAGGATTCTCCAATTAATTCTTCTTTCTCATCTAGGGAATCTACCAGATCATCTACCACTAAACGAAGAAAACCAATCATAGGGGTGAGGCGCGATCGCACTTCATAGGAAGTATCAATCAGAGCTTTATTAACG
>JANMHD010000375.1:0-19577 GCA_031374985.1 Coleofasciculaceae cyanobacterium OTE_70_metabat_329
GGAATCATAGATGTTGCCCAGTATGGAGATGCTGAAACCGTAGTCACCGGCATTGTTGGTTGTGCTGGTTTACTGCCGACCATGGCCGCCATTAGGGCCGGGAAGAATATTGCCCTGGCCAATAGGAAACTCTCATTGCTGGGGCACCCGTAGTGCTGCCCTTACTTCAAGAATACGGAGTGAAGATGTTTCCGGCAGATTCTGAACATTCCGCAATTTTCCAATGCCTCCAAGGTATCCCAGAGGGCAGTTTACGGCGAATTATCCTCACTGCCTCTGGGGGAGCTTTTCGAGATTTACCCGTTGCTAAACTTTCGGAGGTTACAGTTAAAGATGCCCTAAAACATCCCAACTGGTCAATGGGGAAAAAAATCACTATTGATTCTGCCACTCTGATGAATAAGGGCTTAGAAGTAATTGAAGCTCATTATTTATTTGGCTTAGACTACGACCACATAGAAATTGTGATCCATCCCCAAAGTATTATCCACTCTCTGATTGAACTGGAAGATACCTCTGTATTAGCCCAGTTAGGTTTACCAGATATGCGCCTGCCTTTGTTGTATGCCCTATCTTATCCCGATCGTATTTCTACCGATTGGGAAAGGTTAGACCTCGTAAAATCTGGCAACCTTACTTTCCAAGCTCCAGACCACCACAAATACCCCTGTATGCAGTTAGCCTACGCTGCGGGGCGAGCCGGGGGAACCATGCCCGCAGTCTTAAATGCCGCTAACGAACAGGCAGTGGAATTATTCCTGAAAGGCCGGATTAGTTATTTAGAAATTGCCGTAATTATTGAGAAAACCTGCGATCGGCATACCAAGTCCCACACCTCTACTCCGGGCTTAGAAGATATTCTCCATGCTGACCAGTGGGCAAGGGAAACAGTTGTGGCCATGGTCGGCTCCCCCGATTTAGCCTTTTAGCTACTATCCATTTACTACAAGTCCTTCTCTTAGCAAGGACTTAGCTAAGAGGATGTCTGAAAAGGTTATTCTGTAATATTTCAAACTCGGCGCTCCCCCCTAGCCCCCCTTAAAAGGGAGGGTACCGGATTCAAAGTCCCCCCTTTTAAGAGGGATTTAGGGGAATCGAGACTTTTCCTACCTAGAGTAAGGATTTTCAGACATCCTCTAAGAATCAAGCCGTAGTTGCGGGTTTATAATTAATCAAATTTTAAGAGGAATTTATTAATTTTATTAAGGGAAATGGAAAACTAAAAATATGAACTTTGGACAGTGGCTTGGGTTAGGAACTTTGGTAGTTTCTCTATATATTCTTTGGGAAATTCGCCAACTGTTATTACTTCTGTTTGTAGCCGTAGTGTTTGTTATAGCTCTTAACAGACTTGTCCGACAGTTGCAGCGATTAGGACTTAAGCGAGGTTTAGCGTCGTTGATATCGGTAATAGGTTTGTTAGCGATCACAGCCTTATTTATTGGTCTTGTAGTGCCTCCTTTTTTGAGCCAGTTTCGACAGTTAACCCAATTAGTACCTCAAGGATTAATCATGTTAGAGATAGGGATCAATCAATTATCTGTCTCATTACCGGAGGAAGCTCGTCAATTTTTTCCCAATGTGGGAGAGTTGAGCAATCAACTTCAACCATTACTAACTAGTCTAGCTAACAACTTTTTTAGGCTATTTTCAGGCTTTCTAAACATCGCAGGCAGTTCCCTATTAGTTATAGTAATTAGCATCATGTTGCTGCTTAACCCTCAACCCTATCGCCAAGGTTTTTTGCGGTTGTTTCCGTCTTTTTACCGCCGCCGTGCTGACCAGATTTTTACGATGTGCGAAACTGATTTAGTGGCTTGGATTCTAGGTACACTGTTTAATATGGTGGTAATTGGATGCGTGAGCGGGCTTGTCTTGTGGGGTCTGGGGGTAAAGTTAGTTCTAGCAAATGCCTTATTAGCAGGTTTTTTAGAGGCTGTTCCCAATGTAGGCCCAGTGTTGAGTACGATCGCCCCAGCGGCGATCTCCTTCTTAGATTCCCCTTGGAAATCAGTTGCAGTTATAGTTGCTTACCTTTTAATTCAACAGTTAGAACAGTTTTTGCTTGTGCCTATAGTTATGGGGCAGCAGATTTCTTTATTGCCGGCGGTGACTCTGATCGCTCAGATTTTCTTTGCCTCTTTCTTTGGTTTTTTAGGTTTATTTTTAGCTCTCCCTTTACTAATAATTGTGCGAATATTACTACGTGAGATTCTGGTAAAAGATGTGCTGGATCAATGGCGGGAAAATGCTGAAGAAGAATCACCGGAAGAATTACCTGAAATATCTTTCTCTGATGCCGAATCTTCTGTAACTGTTAACATTTAGCTAGCGGGGATTGTTAAGAGGATGTCTGAAAAGTGGGGAGTTAAGCTAACATTTTCAGATATCCTCTAAGGTATCAAACCCGAACTAGCAGGTTATAACGCTATGATAGGATGTTTAAAGCAGAATATCCCTGCATCTAAGGTTCGTGGCGGGAGAGCTGATGAAAGATATAAATCATTACTATCGAGTGCTAGGGCTAGAGCCGGGAGCTTCCCTAGAAGAGGTTAACCAAGCTTATAAAGACTTGGTATTTATTTGGCATCCCGATCGTATTCCTCAAGATAATGAACGTCTCCACAAAAAAGCCCAGGAGAAAATTAAAGAAATTAACCATGCAAGGGATCAACTGCGATCGGCCAAGGGACAAACCCACACCACTAGAGCGAAGACCAATTCTTCTGCTTCTTCAAGCGCAGCCTCTAGAACTTCTCGGACTCCCCGGACTTCTCCCCCTCCTCCTTCTCAACCTCCCGCTTCTAGCTATCAGCCCCCCCCACCCCGTAATTATCAACCTCCCCCAAGACCTCCGGCCTCTAGCTATCAATCTTCTTCTCCTCCCCCTCGTAATTATCAACCCCCGCCTAGCCAACCACCCAATCAATCTTCTGAAACTACAAATCAATCTACAAATCGTGCTTCAAGTCAATCTTCTCAATCTTCAACTCAGGCTGCAAAAGCTAGAAAGCCGATTCATCCAGATTTGAGTGGGCGAGATTTTAGTGAGGCCGATCTAGCGGAGCGGGATTTTTCTAACTATAATCTCAGCGGAGCTAACCTCCGACGGGCTAATCTGAGTGATGCCTTCATGCACCGGACAAATCTTAGTGGGGCAAATCTGGAAGAGGCAAATTTATTTAGGGCTAATCTATTCCAAGCTAATTTACGAGAGGCGAATTTGCGATCGGCAAATCTTGTTGCCGCCGACCTCTGTGGTGCTGATTTGCGGGGAGCAGATTTAACCGGGGCCAAAATTGGCTCAAATCGTAGTGCCGCCCGCATGACCGGGGCTGACCTCACGGGAGCAACCCTACCCGATGGCACTGTTTACTAATCAATCTAATTAATCAAGCTAAAAGGTTATGGAGTTTTGAGACTGAGTTAGGATCAAGGCAGTCTCAGAACTCTGAGAAGTCTGAGGTGAAAATAGTCAAGGAGTTTAACTATGAGCAATTTAACTACAGAAGTATCCAATCCCACAGCGACCAATCTAGAAGGAAATAATTTAGAAACCCCTAATCTAGAGGAAACTAATTTAGAAGAAGCGATCGTTACCAAGATTCGGGAACTACCAAGGGACAAACAACAACAAATCCTAGATTTTGCTGAATTTCTGAAGACTAAACTATTAGTTGAAACTACCGAAAAAAATCCTGAATCTGAGTTGGAGTCACAATCATTTTTAGAACTTGCCCAAAAATATGTAGGTTCTGTGGAAGCACCAGAAGACCTTTCTACAAATAAAAAATATTTTGCAGGATTTGGAGAATGAGTAGAAATATAATTATTGATGCTTCAGCAATAGTTTCTTTGTTGAATAAACATGATTTTCATCATGAATGGACAAAGGGGATACTAGCAAAGGAAAAAGCTCCTCTTTTTACCTGTGAGGCAGTAATGACAGAAGCCTATTTTTTGCTCAAAAATGTCTATGGTGCTAGAGATGCAGTGATGGGACTACTTAACGATAAGCTACTACAAATTCCCTTTTGCTTAGAGGCAGAAAGTAAAGCCGTAGCTGAATTGATGAGTCGCTATCAATCTGTACCTATGTCTCTGGCAGATGGCTGTTTAGTCAGGATGAGTGAATTGTATGCCAACAGTGAAATTTTAACTCTTGATAGCGATTTTCTTATTTATCGCCAGCATCGAAATAGTATAATTCCCGTGATTTTGCCTTGAAATTAGCGATCGCTCACACAAATTATTTATTATCAGAAATTATTATCAGAGGATTATTATGTGGAAGGTTAATATCAACTGTGATCAGGAAGTATGGAAGCTTTACGGCGCTGATTTCAAGAAAATGACGGCAGATTATCCTTGGGAATTAATTGGATCAAAAAAGCTACCTGATGGTAGCCGGATTATGTCCTACAAAGTTGAGGAAATTAGTGATGTAGAATCTCTTCAAGAAGAATGTGCTAAATTTGCTGGATTCACCACAGATTTTGAATCTCTGTAAATATAAGTAAGAGGCTTAAGCCCCTTACTCAAGCTCTCTAGTAAGTGCTGATACATCTAGAGAAGATAAACAAGGATAAATAAGACAATCCAGACCACATCGACAAAGTGCCAATAGAGTTCTGCTGCTTCTACCCCAAAATGATGATGCTCAGAATAGTGACCAGCTTTGAGCGATCGCCCTAGAACCGCCAAGATCAACATCAAACCAAAGGTGACATGTAAACCATGAAACCCAGTCAAAACATAGAAGAAACTGGCAAAAATACTAGTAGTTAAGCCAAAGGACATGTGAATATATTCGTAAGCTTGACCCCCTAGGAAAATTGCTCCCATGAGAGCAGTAAGGCCAAACCAAAATCTGAGACCGCCTTCATCATTTTTCTTGATGGCTGCTGCACCCCGATTCATAACGAAACTACTGGAAATTAGGATAATGGTGTTAATGCCAGGCAGAAGAATTTCTACTTCCGAGCCTTCGGGTTGCCATACTTCCACCATCGATCGAGTAATCAAAAAAGCAGCAAATAAACCCAAGAAAATCATACTTTCTGCCACCAAGAAAAACCCCATCCCGGTCATCCGTAGATCTGGGTGTTCACTATGGCCTGGAGTAGTTTGGCTAGAAATATTCAAAGTTGATTGAGATTGATTCAGAGCAGAACCTTGCATAATTGGTATTCCTGAATTTATTTTTCGACAGAACCAGCCATTGCTGGTCGCTTGGGCTTGAGGAAAGAAAAGTCAGCCTTTTTGCCTCCTAAACCATAATCGTAGGGACCAGAAGTCATAATTGGCTCTTCATCAAAGTTTTCGATCGATGGGGGAGAGCTAGTTTGCCATTCTAAGGTGAGGCCACCCCAAGGATTATCTGCTGCCTTAGGTCCTTTGACCCAACTCCAAACCATATTGATGATGAAAGGGAAGGTAGAAATAGCCAGAATTAGAGTCCCGAAGCTACAGAGCAGATTCAGGTTTTGGAACCTAGGATCGTACATAGCTACCCGGCGATTCATCCCCAACAAGCCCAACTCGTGCATAGGCATAAAGGTAAGATTTAAACCGATGAAAGTCATGGCAAAATGTACTCTACCCCAAAATTCGTTATACATTCTTCCAGTCATCTTAGGGAACCAGTGATAGGTAGCCGCAAAGATACCCAACACACTGCCCCCAAAGAGAACGTAGTGGAGGTGAGCCACAATAAAGTAGGTATCGTGGACGTGGATATCAAAGGGAACTGAAGCAATCATAACTCCTGTCAGACCGCCGATGAGGAAGGCAGAAATTAGCCCCATACCAAATAACATGGGGGTAGTGAAAGATATTTTACCGCCCCAGAGAGTGCCGAGCCAACCGAAGATTTTGATCCCAGTGGGGACAGCAATAATCATAGTGGTGATCATGAAGAACATTCTTAGCCAACCGGGGACGCCACTAGTAAACATATGGTGCGCCCAGACAATTAAGCCCAAGAAACTAATGATTAAACTAGAGTAAGCGATCGCTCGATAGCCAAAAATCGGCTTCTTGGCATGGACTGGCAAAATCTCTGATAACCCCCCAAAGAAGGGCAGAATCATAATATAAACTGCCGGATGAGAATAGAACCAGAACATATGCTGATACACCACCGGATCGCCGCCACCGGCTGGATTAAAGAAATTTGTACCAGCAATCAGATCAAAAGCTAGGAGGATTAATGCTCCAGCTAACACGGGAGTAGACAAAAGAATTAGGGCAGAGGTAGCAATCATCGCCCAACAGAATAGGGGCATACTATGGATATCCATCCGGGGAATCCGCATTTTCCAGATCGTCACCATGAAATTTATCGCCCCCAAAATTGAGGAAGTTCCCAGTAATAAAAGACTAAGAATCCAGATAAATTCTCCCGGCTTCCCTGAAAGCAAGCTCAAGGGAGGATAGGAAGTCCATCCAGATTGGGGCGCACCAACAAAAAAGCTACAGAGAAGTAAAATACCACCGGGAGGAATCAGCCAAAAGGCGATCGCATTCAATGTCGGGAAAGCCATATCCTTGGCCCCAATCATCAGGGGAATCAGATAATTACCAAAGGCGGCTCCAGCGGGGACAATCCAGAGAAAAATCATTACTGTGGCATGGACAGTGAAAATTTGGTTATAAAGTTCTGGGCTGACCACATCAGAAGCAGGTGTGGCCAGTTCGGTTCTGATTACCCCCGCCAGAGCACCGCCTATAAAGTAGAACAGAAAAGAAGTAACTAGATACTGAATCCCGATCACCTTGTGGTCAGTACAAAAAGTAAAGTAATGCCACCAACGTCTTTCCTCGTGAGCATGGGGTTTTGATAGTTGTGTAAAAGTTTCTGTCATAGGAAGTAGGAAATTTTTAATAGCAATAATTAGGGCATTTTAATGTTTGGATTAGGTTTGGGTTGGGATTCGTTTGGCTCTACCCAACCTACCTACTTACATTTTGTGGCTGTGGTGGTGCTGACTACTAACTTGTTGTAGAACCTCTGGGGCGATGCCCATTTCTTGACTGTAGGGCTGGAGGTACTGAGCAGTAGAAAGTTTAGTGACATCTACAGCTACTTGGGCGGAAGATTCAGCTTGTGCCACCTGTTGAGCCGCAATCCATGCCTGATAATGCTCTGGAGTCTCTACATAAAGTTTAGTAGCCATAATTCCGTGGTAAGCTCCACAGAGTTCTGCACAAATTACCGGATATTCTCCCAAGAGAGTAGGTGTAAAACGTAGCTCGGTCTGTCGCCCCGGAATTACGTCTTGTTTGATCCGAAATTCTGGCAACCAGAAGGCATGGAGGACATCTTGGGCAGTCATGTCTAGTTGAGCATCTTCTCCTATAGGTAAGTGTAGTTCCCCAGAGACTATGCCAGTTTCGGGGTAGGTAAAAGTCCAAGCATACTGTAAGCCCAAGACTTTAACTAGAACTGCTGGAGGCTTATTTTCATTGGCTGGAGTTGCCCCCAAGCCCAGAGCAATTTGATTTCTTCCAGAGTCCATGGCCACCATGCTTTGCATATCCATTTCTGGAGTATGCCCGGAATGCTGGGCAGTGAGTTGGGTGGGAGTTTTATGACCCATTGATGCCATGGGGTCTAAGCCGCCCATTTGACTATAAACTTCAAAGCTATAAATGGAGATAACTAGGACGATCGCCGCCGGGATAGCTGTCCAGAAAATTTCTAGGGGAATATTGCCATTCATGGGAGAGCCCTCCGTGGTATCTCCTGCCCGGCGGCGGAACTTAATCGCTACAAAGATTAGGCAACCTTGGACGATGATGAATAGGCCCGTGGCGATCGTCATCATCATATTAAAAAGCCCGTCAACTTGAACTGCTTGGTCAGAAGCTTGGGCAGGCATCAACCCATGATTTTGACCGTACCAGAGACTAACGGCGGCAAGGAGGATACCCGCTACTAGGGTGAGGATGTTACTGGGGATATTCACAGGATTAAGAGATATTTAGGGATACAAAGGATTAATAGAAGATAGCTATGTACATCAGTCTCAGAGCAAGAGAGGGTGTGGTGAGGAGAAAGTTTACTCCAACTATTTAGCTACCGGGGGCGGCTGAATTTTTGGTTTGGCTAATCGTACTCACTGCTATATAGGTTAAAACAGGAAATCAGTAATCTCCAAAAGTTGCACAATTTCTCCTGATTTTCTTTGGGATCGTTACAAAATAGCTGCTCAGCTTGCCAAATATTTCTTTGCAGAAATTAATAATTCTTAATGAAATTAGATTGATTCTCGGAAAATATGAAATTTATCTAAAGCTATCGACAAATTACTAAAAATTCAGGTTTTACTTATTTACTACAGAGCAAGTTTTTCCCAGAGGTTTGTGTGATTTATAGAATATTCACGCCCTAGTTCATTTTGTGTGGGAAGAATTTATGACCAGATCAACTTTTCAAAGCAAAGTTAGTGATACTGACCAAGAGACAATAGTCCCTATTAATGCTAATGGGTTTAAAGTGCCGTTAGTTTCTATAGATCAATTAGATAAATTAGATCAACTAGACCGAGTGAGGGGGTTGGTCTGGAAGATAGCGATCGCTACCCTCCTCCTCATGGCAGTGGGTAGTGCTACTAGGGTAATGAATGCAGGATTAGCATGTCCTGATTGGCCTCTCTGCTATGGGCAGTTAGTCCCAACTCGGCAGATGAACTTACAGGTATTTCTAGAATGGTTTCATCGTTTAGACGCAGGGTTGATTGGTCTTAGCACCTTGACTTTAGTTATTACTACTTGGTGGCAACGCTCATCCCTCCCAGCCTGGCTACCTTGGGCAGCAACTTTTTCCTTGGGCTTAATCTTTTGTCAAGGAATCTTAGGAGGATTAACAGTTACAGAACTATTACGGTTTGATATTGTCACGGCTCACCTAGGCACAGCCTTGCTATTTTTTATTACTCTGTTAGCGATCGCCACAGCCCTCATGCCTTTCTCACCTTCCCAAAAAATGATTTTTCGGGAATCAGTACCTGAACATAGTCACAGCCCGGTAACTGAGCATAGCCAAAATCCGGTAACTGAGCGGAGCCGAAGTTCCAAATTAGCTAGACTAGGCTTAACAGCCGCTATTTTCGTCTATCTACAAAGTATCCTCGGTGGTTTGGTGGGTTCCCAATGGGCATTACATCAATGTTTCGGCTCTGGGGAACTATGTGCAGTCATGAATAGCCATCTGTGGGGAGTAATTCCCGCCTCGATCGCTACTTTATCAGTCGTATTTTTAGCTTGGCGGACTCCCGGACTCCATCCCCTGCTGCACCGTCTGAGTAATTTGATTGGTTGCTTATTGCTAGGACAAATTGCTTTAGGCTATGCCACTTTTAAACTACATTTGCAGGTGGAATCCTTAACCGTGGCTCACCATACCCTAGGAGCCTCTCTAGTCGGGACTTTAGTGATTTTTACTGTTTTAGCATGGCGGGATACAGTTAACAGTGGACAGTTAGTAGTGAACCGTTAGTAATAAACAGCGAACCGATGTAGCTTGATTTCTGTTCCGGGTAAATATCCCAACTATGCAATTGTCAAATTTGAATTTTTAATTAAATAGCCAAACTCTATTCACTACAAAGGCTACATAAACCTAAGCAGGAATTATCACCATGATCAGTACCGGACTTTCTCCTCACCATGACAATCTTCTTCAAGTCCTTCGTAGTTACTTGCAACTTACTAAACCCCGGATTATTCCCCTGCTGTTGATAACTACGGCTGCTTCCATGGGGATTGCTTCCCACGGGCGAATTGATCCTGTGCTTCTATTGGTCACTTTAACTGGGGGAACCTTGGCAGCAGCTTCGGCCCAAGTTATGAATTGTGTGTACGATCGAGACATTGACTACGCTATGGAACGTACCCGCAAGCGCCCCTTGCCTGCCGGGAAAGTCCAAACTAAAGATGCTGTAATTTTTGCGATCGTTCTTGGAGTTCTAGCTTTTACTCTCTTGACCACCTGCGTTAACCTCCTGAGCGCCTGTCTAGCCATGACTGGGATTGCTTTTTATATGGTTATTTATACCCACTTCCTCAAGCGCCACACTAGCCAAAATATCGTCATCGGTGGGGCAGCGGGGGCAATTCCCCCCCTAGTAGGCTGGGCAGCAGTAACAGGAGATTTAAGTTGGACTCCGTGGTTATTATTTGCCTTAATTTTTCTCTGGACTCCCCCCCATTTTTGGGCATTAGCTCTCATGATTCGGGATGACTATGCCAAGGTAGGTGTGCCGATGCTGCCAGTAGTCAAGGGGGAAGTGGAAACAGTCCGGCAGATTTGGGTTTATACGTGGATTACGGTAGCAGCTAGTTTTCTATTAGTTTATCCTCTAGGTCAGGCGGGAATGATCTACGGGGCGATCGCCTTCATTCTAGGAATAATTTTCATCAAAAAGGTCTGGCAACTAAATCTAGACCCCGGTAGTAAAGATGTGGCAAAATCTCTGTTTAAGTATTCGATTCTTTACATGATGCTGCTGTGTGCCGGGATGGTAGTGGATAGTTTGCCCATAAGCCATGAGTTGGTGGCATTCATGACAGACAAATGTTTGGCGATCGTATTTGGGTTAAGTCTTAGTATTGTTTGAGTCTCCTAAATTAACTTTTGATGATTGGGGGGTATTTACCTAAGCTGCCATCTTGCTTTTGGTTACTTCCCTAGAGCATCTAAGTCTGGTGCCCAGCACATCCAGTTTAGTTTCCTTCTAAAACTTGGGTTGCTGTGATGCCTAAATTTCCTAAGGCTGGGGAAGCGATCGCTTGTTCTCCTGTATACATCTGCTCTTCATAAAAACCTTCTACCCATTCCAATACGGTAACTTTCTGAGCAATTGCATCCACAATCCAATATTCTGTAATTCCCCGTGCCGCATACTCGGAACGCTTATGACGGTAATCCCGATTATTTTGTCGCTGAGTGGGACTGACGATCTCAACCACTAATAGGGGTGGTGGCATTTCTGGCATGACTGTCGATCGTTTAGCTCCTTCCATCGCCGTTGCCAATTCTTCGGAAAACAATACCAAATCAGGAACCCGCACCCGTGAGCCAGTGGTGACAATTTCTGTTTTCATGGATAGCCTATAGGAGGGGATCCCAAGTTGCAAAAAGTAGGCCAAGATAAACATGGCAATGCGCCGATTGATTTCACTCTCTGCGGTCATTTGGATCAACTCCCCATCTTCAAACTCATACAGAAAATCAGTATCATCTTCATAATTAAAAAACTCCTCCAGAGTCATTTTTCGAGATGGTGCTTGACTTGTTTGATTTAATTTATCTAAGGTTGTTGTCATCTGTCTTACCTATTGCCTTAGCTACTAAGGGAGCGATCGTACTTGTATTAATCTATCTTGATTTTAATCTGTAAAATCTGCCTCTACTCTAAGATAATGGTGGTGTTTTCTAGGGGAACATTAAAGACGTAGTAGATCACCCCAGTCCCAAGTAAAAGAATTGCCAAACTAGAGAGAATTACCCAACGATCGGGCGGGGCGTAGGTATCTTCTTCGATATCATCCCGAACGGCAAAATAGTGGTGAGTTGAGAGGAGGACTGTTAATAAACCCACGATCGCAAACCCTAGCCCCAGTTTCCAGCCATGATCAGGAGCTTGGGGGGCAACCTGTGGACGGAGCATCCGAATCCTTACAATCAAAATCCCAAAACCCATAAGGGCGATCGCACTCCGCATCCATGATAGGTAGGTACGTTCGTTCGCTAGATGATCACGAATCCGGTTGAGGTTTCGTTTTTTAGCAGTTTCGGTAACAGCGGGATCGAAATTTCGCTCAGGATTTCTTTTAAAAAGGAAAAATTTCGAGGTTCTTCTTCTAGCCATAATGTAGGTAGTAGAGCAATTTCATTAGCTGATTTCTCTTAGATTAATATATTAAAAATATAATTTCCCTACACTAATAAATGATTTCTTGAATTTATTCCTGAAGATGATTCCTAAATATCCTTTCTGAAAGTAATTCTTGAGGCTAATTTCTTAAATACCAATTCCTAAAAGTTTATAGGTTTCACTTTCCACAAAAATGTAGATTCCCAGAGCCATGAGAACTAAGGGGACGATCGCCTGACCGTAACGAGCTAGGGCTTTAATTACTAGGGGATGAAGAGTTAGGGAGTAAGCAATCCCGCACCAAACCGCAATCATCACTAAAAATACTGTCAGAATTATTAATAATTGAGTCAAATTACTATTCGCAAATAAAGGAACATAAATGCCGATATTATCACCCCCATTACCTACGGTTACTGCTGCTACTTGATAGATTTGGGGATTAATAAATCTGGATAAAATCTGTTTTTGGCTTTGCTTAGTAATTGTTTGTACATCTTGCCTATTGTTTTCTGGGTCGGAATTTTGGAACAATTGACTAAGACCGATCGCTATGGGAACTAATCCTAACCAGCCCAACCAAGGGCGGGGAACCATAAATCCTCCGACAAACCCCGGCAGACTAGCCAAAACCAACACCCCAAAGCCTAGGTACTGCCCCGCTACAATATGTTGGGGACGAACTAATTGATTTTCGTTAGTTTGGGGAGAATTGGTTGGGGAATTAATCTGAGAATTAATGGGAGGGCTAGTCTGGGCAAATAGCAAAACCAAAATTAAGATGTCATCAATATTGGTGGCGGCAAAAGCAGTTATTCCAGTAATCATGGCTTGGATCAATTCCTGCATAAACTTCCTAGGATTCTTTTGCTAATATCCATATCCCTAAGCTCCATAAAGTTTGTTAACCATTTGATCTAATTCTTGGTAAGTATGGCGAATATCTACTATTTTTTGCCTAATTTCTGTAGTTAAGCGATCGCATTCCCTAAATATTCTCTCAATATCTGCATCAGTCTTAGGAATTTTGCCCTCAGATAGTAGGTTTTGCCAAGTTCTACCCCGGTTTTCAAATTGGGGTAAATATCTTTGTAAATATTCTAAAACTAGGGGGCGATCGGTTTGGAGAAGTTCAGAGTTTCGCCCAATAATTAGTTTATCTCCTTTGATTTTGACCTTGGAAATTAATTCATTACGAGTCCCTTCAGGATGCGTACCGCCGCTAATCACCTCAACTCGCTGGGGTTCTGCGTTAAAAAAGCTCCAACTATTAATTAGGATTAATCTGCTCTAGCACTCGCAAGAAATCTGCATTAATAGGTTGACGATCGCTATATAGTAAGTAATGAACTAAAGAAAATTAAAGGCAGAGAGAGTTATGAAGGCACAGGTATTTCGTGGAGTGAAGGAACTAAGCTATGAAGAAATTCCTACTCCAGAATTAGGGGCTGAGGAAGTTTTAGTTCAGGTTAAAGTCGTAGGCTTATGTCAATCGGATATTAAGAAAATTCTTTATCCCCTATATGAACCGCCGAGAATTTTTGGTCACGAAACCGCTGGGGTGATCGCCGCCGTGGGGCGTGATGTCCAGAAATGGCAGGTAGGGCAACGGGTAGTTGTTATGCACCATATTCCCTGTATGCGCTGTGACTATTGCCTCCACGATAATTTTTCTATGTGCGATACCTACAAAAATATTACGACCACAGCAGGTTTTACTCCCAGTGGCGGCGGTTTTGCTGATTATGTCAAGGTTCCGGGTCACATTGTCCAGAATGGAGGATTGATCCCAATTCCTGATGATATTAGCTTTGAAGTAGCGAGCTTTGTGGAACCAACTAATTGTTGCCTCAAGGCAGTGAAGAAAGCAGCGGTAAGTCCGGGGGAAACTGTGCTGGTGACAGGAGCAGGGCCGATCGGTCTAATGTTCGTCATGCTAGTTAATTATTTTGGGGCAAGGGCGATCGCTACCGACCTCTTGCCCTCCCGGATTGAGAAAGCCCTCCAAGTAGGAGCTACAGCAGCTTTTGATCCCCGTGATCCTGAAATAGTCCAGAAAATTCATGCCCTGACCAATGGCATGGGGGTGGATACGACCCTATTGGCAGTGCCTAGTGACAAGGCCTTTTATCAAGCTCTAGATTGCACTCGCAAAGGGGGTAAAATCCTCTTCTTTGCCGAATTTCCTGATGAAATGGAAATGAATCTCAACCCGAATATTTTGTATCGCCGGGAAATTGACCTGATGGGCAGTTACAGTTCTTCCTATCGTTTACAGGCTTTGGCAGCAGATATTGTATTTAACCAAAAAATTGATGTAGAAGCATTAATTAGCGATCGCTATACCCTCGAACATCTAGCTCAAGCGGTAGATAGGGCGATCGCCCCCCGCCCCGAAACCTACAAAATTCTCATCTATCCAGAAACTTCTAGTAAAGTTTAGCCTCAACTTTTGTCAAGATTGTGTAAAGAGGAAAAGAAGTTAGCGTAAGAGAATTAGAATAATACTTACAATTTATCCTCAATTTTTTTAGACAATCATTAGCAACTAAAGCTAAGTATTTTTACATACCTAAGGTTTTTAGATACTTTAAACCTAAGAGTTTTAATTAGTAAGATAAGGAAAAATATATATGGTTACTACTACAGTCCCGGTTACTGTTTTAACTGGCTATCTAGGTGCAGGGAAAACTACGCTCCTCAATCATATTCTTACCTATGAGCATGGAAAAAAAGTAGCAGTTATTATCAATGAATTTGGTGAAATTGGCATAGATAATCAATTAGTTATTGATGCTGACGAAGAAATTTTTGAAATGAATAATGGCTGTATTTGTTGTACAGTGCGGGGAGATTTACTTAGGATCATTGGCAACTTGATGAAACGGCGCCACAAGTTTGATCATTTAATCATTGAAACTACAGGAGTTGCAGATCCAGCTCCAGTGATTCAGACTTTTTTTGTGGATGATGATCTGCGGGATAAAGTATCTCTTGATGCCGTGGTGACAGTGGTAGATACCAAACATATTTCTCAGCATTGGGAAGCCTCAGAAGCTCAAGAACAAATTGCTTTTGCTGACGTAATTTTATTGAACAAAACTGATTTAGTTACGACCCAAGAACTAGAGGATCTAGAGCAAAAAATTCGGGGAATGAATGCGATCGCAAAAATCTACCGGACTCAAAATAGTGAATTAGATATGAATGCTATTTTAGGAGTGCAAGCCTTTAATCTAGAAAATGCCCTAGAAATTGATCCCCATTTCCTAGAAGCTCATCACCACCATCACCACCATGAAGAAATTGGTTCGATCGCCCTCACAGAAACTAAACCCATAGATGAGCCAAAATTACAAGAATGGCTAGGCAATTTATTACAAGCTCAAGGTTCAGACATTTTCCGGCTCAAGGGTATCGTCAATGTGGCGGGGGAAGAAAATCGCTTTGTATTTCAGGGAGTCCACATGATGCTAGAAGGAACTAGCGATCGCCCTTGGAAACCGGACGAAATCAGAAAAAGTGACCTAGTTTTCATTGGCAGAAATCTTGATGCCGAGCAACTTAGAGAGGGTTTTCAACAGTGCCTAGCTTAAAGAAAGTCAAGAAAACTACCCCTGGTAGTCGCAATCGTGTTGCGGAGCAATATCGCTTTAGTAACAAGGAAGTTAGGGATACCTTACAAGAATACGTCACTGCTCTTACCTACTCCCCCAGAGGAGATTTTTTGGCCGCAGCATCCGCCGCAGGGGAATTGATTATCTATCGGAAGCAGGAATCGATCGAACTCCAAGGCCTCACTGACCAATCCCTAGATTGTCTAGCATTTTCCCCTGATGGGCAATACTTAGCTGCGGGCGGGCAGGATGGCTGGGTACGGGTGTGGAGTATGGTCGATCAACGAGTAGTGATCACCCTAGATAATTCTCCCCGTTGGATTGAGCATCTAGATTGGAGTAACGATAGTTGTAAATTAGCCTTTAGCAATGGTCGCTATGTCCAAGTGTGGGATGTGGTAGCTAATCAGGTAATTACCACCTTGAATTTTGAGGAATCCTCAGTTTTGGGGATCGCTTGGCATCCAGTGATGGATCATTTAGCGATCGCCGGTTATCAAGGAGTAAAAATTTGGGATGGTCGAGATTGGGATGAGGATCCCTTCCACCTAAATATTCCCTCAGCAACTCAGGCAGTTAGTTGGTCTGGGGATGGTAAATACCTAGCAGCAGGCAATCTTGATGATACTTTGGTAGTGCTGGAATGGGGACAGGAAAATCCTTGGATAATGCGGGGTTTTCCGGGGAAGGTGCGATCAATCGCTTGGAGCCAAAAACCTGATAAGCAGGGAGTTCCGCTGATTACCTGTGCCAGTGCTGAAGGGATAATAGTTTGGACAAAAGAACCGGGAGTAGGTACAGGCTGGAGGGGCAATGTCTTAGAAGGACACCTAGAAAAAGTAGCGATCGTGGACTTTCAACCCACCACTCTCTTACTTGCTTCTGGGGGAGCAGATGGACAGATTTATCTTTGGGATCGAGCAAAAAAACTAGGGCAGATACTACTAGGAGGTAAGTTTGAGTTTACCTGCCTGACTTGGCATCCCCAAGGTGATTATTTAGCCGCTGGGACAGACCAAGGAGAGATATTAATTTGGAGCAAATCCACCCAAGGGCAAGGCTTTAACTAATTACTCGATAGTGTTTACAGGTAATATGGAGGAAATTACTAGAGCGATCGCAGCTATAGTTGAGTATGAATAAATCGCCCTACTTATGACTGAACTTCTTCAACATATTGCCGATCGAGCAGAACCAGTTGGTTTAGAACAAATTATTAGCAACTTTGAGATTTCAGCAACCGAAATATTTAAGATTATTTATTCCTTGAGAAATAGATTTTGGATTGAAGCGATCGATCAAAAAAACCTAACTTTTTCTATGACAGGTTCCGTTGTTAGACAATATATTAAAATGGTAGGCAAATAACTTAAAAATATAGCTAAAGCCATGACTCTAACTACAGCCAAAAGTCAGGAAATATTTACCTTCGAGCAATTCATCAAAAATCTTCCTGATGAAGAAGGTCGCTATGAGTTTGTAAATGGAGAGATCGTGAAAATACTACCGATAAGACTGCATGAGGACATTGCGGATTTTTTGGTGAAACAGTTTGATAAAGAGATCGATCGCATCTCTCTCGACTACAGAGTATCTGGCAGATTTATGGTCAGGACATTAACCTCAAAAGGAAGAGAACAAGGTCGTCATCCTGATGTAACTGTAGTAAATAAAACTCTCTGGCAATCCGATCCCTTTGCTCATTCTGCCTTAATTGAACCACCACAATTAGTAGTAGAAGTTACTTCGACAAACTGGGAAGATGATTATATTGATAAATTAGATGAGTATCAAAGATTGGGGATTGCTGAATATTGGATTGTAGATTATTTAGCCTTGGGTAGTAGAGATTATTTAGGCAACCCGAAAACACCTGCGGTTTTTATTTTCTTGCTAGATGAAAATGGCGCTTATCAAATGACTGCTTACCGAGAGGGCGAGCAGATTATATCTTGTACTTTCCCAGAACTGAACCTGATAGCAGAGCAAATATTAGATTTATAATGTTAAATAGGAAACCTTTTTTAATTTGGTATAACTACTTACCCATACCTATTCCAGCTAAATAACCCGTTGTCCAAGCGCTCTGAAAATTAAATCCCCCCGTTACGCCATCAATATCTAGTACTTCTCCTGCTAAATAAAGACCGGGACATTGCTTAGATTCCATAGTTTGAAAATCTACCTCTGATAGCTTTACCCCACCACAGGTGACAAATTCTTCTTTGAAAACTCCTTTCCCCTTAATTAAATATTCTCCTTGGGTTAGCTCTTGGACTAATTGATTCAGGCTTTTCTTTGATAATTCAGCCCATTTTTGACTGTCATGAATACCGATAAAATTAACTAATTTATGCCATAGTCTTTTGGGGACTGGGAAAGGGCAACTAGTAGTAATTTGGCGTTGAGGAAGTTGGGATTTGATCGCTGTTAGCTGCTGTCTTAAAACTTCAGGATTATAGGTAGGTAGCCAATTGATAATTAACTTTGCTTGATATTTTTGTTTATGTAATATCCTTGCGGCCCAAGCAGAAAGTTTCAAAACTGCTGGCCCACTAATTCCCCAATGGGTGATTAATAAAGCTCCGGCTTGTTCTAGGATGGTTTTCTTAGTAGCGGTTGTTTGATTTATCTCAGGAATAACTAATCGTAACTTGACATTTTCTAGGCTTACTCCAGCTAGATCATCTAAGCGGCGATCGCTAATATTAAAAGTAAATAAAGAAGGAGCGGGGGGAATTAGGGTATGACCTAGATGTTGGGCAATTTTATAGCCTTGGGGATTACTGCCCGTAGCCAAGAGGAGCCGATCACCTTCCAACTTCACCCCCGTCCGTAACTCCACTATAAATTTTTCTGATTTCCTAATAACTCCAAGAGCGGCAGCTTTAGTCCGAATTTGCACCCCACTATGGATAGCTGCTTGCTCTAGGCAATAGGTAATAGTGGCCGAGTTATCAGTGGTGGGAAACATTCTGCCATCAACTTCGGTTTTTAGTTCTACCCCATGATTAGCAAACCAAGCGATCGTATCCTGAGGCTGAAACCGACTAAAAGCCCCTCGTAGAGCCTTACTCCCTCTGGGATAGTTCTGCACTAATAAAGCTGGATCAAAGCAGGCATGGGTGACATTGCACCGACCGCCGCCAGAAATCCGCACCTTTGCCAGAACTTCCTGGCCCGCTTCCAATAAAATCACTTGGGTCTGGGGATATTTCTCTGCATAGGTAATTGCCCCAAAAAACCCTGCCGCTCCCCCACCTAGAACAATTACTTTTTTTGCCATGAATTACAACTAGAATTACCTCCAAATTATACGCCTTTCAGCAGAATGGGAGTAGGTATAGCAACCATAAAGAGATAATACAGGGAGGGAATCCAAGTACAAGGGGCTTAAACCTTTTGCCTATCGTGACCCTAATGCTACTACTGCAAATACTGCCTAAAGTTTAAGCTAATTGCAATTTATAAGGGATTCTGTTAAGTTCAAGCTGAAAGTTTATTAAGAACTTTTCGCAGATAATTAATAAATAATCTAGCAAATAATTTAGAGATCGATATGGTTATTCCCAAAGGAACATCGGGATTTTGGAGTCGGCGGCAGATGCTGCAATGGTCGTTAGCTGGAATTGGGCTAACAGGTGCGACTTTGGGATGTCAAAAGTTAAATTCTTTGGGGTCTAGTAAGGCGATCGCTATTCCGCCCCTACCCCAGAATCTGCCCCCAGTCATGAATAATTTCAACCCTATGAAGGTACTTCGAGATTTTGACTACGGTACAGTGAAACAGGAGAATGGCAGGACTGTTCGGGAGTTTCGGATCACGGCTCAAAATACTAATGTGCAGCTAAATAGTGCTGTAAGTTTTATTACATGGAATTTTAATGGGCGGGTTCCCGGTCCAACCTTAAGGGCAAAAGAGGGCGATCGCTTACGAATTTTATTTTTAACCAGAGCGGTCATGCCCACACCATGCACTTCCACGGGTTTCATCCAGCCGCAATGGATGGGATTAAGCCTGTGCGAAATAACCAAGCTACCATCTATGAATTTGATGCTGAACCCTACGGAGTCCATC
>JANMHD010000391.1:0-2358 GCA_031374985.1 Coleofasciculaceae cyanobacterium OTE_70_metabat_329
CTTTCTAACAAACCTTGTGAAACTATGCCTAATCTCTCTACACCAGAACAAGCCAACCCCTCTTTAGAACTAAGCTACAGCCGTAGTGATTGGCAACAGGGCTACCTTTCTCAGCCCCAAGAATTTGATTATGAAATTACAGATATTACTGGCACAATTCCCCCAGACCTCAAGGGAACTTTATTTCGGAATGGCCCGGGATTGCTAGATATTGGGGGCGAATATATTCATCATCCCTTTGACGGTGATGGCATGATCACAGCGATCGCCTTCCAAGATGGACACGCCCACCTGAAGAGTCGCTTTGTGAAAACCGAGGGCTATGTAACCGAGCAGGCAGCAGGGAAAATTCTCTACCGGGGGGTATTTGGTTCGCCGAAACAAGGCGGCTGGCTGACAAATATTTTTGATTTCAAACTAAAAAATATCGCCAACACAAATATTATCTATTGGGGGGGGAAACTCTTAGCCTTGTGGGAAGCTGCCCTGCCCCACCGTCTTGATCCCCAAACTTTGGAGACCTTGGGCTTAGATACCCTAGACGGCATTTTACAACCCGGTGAGGCTTTTGCCGCTCATCCCCGGATTGTGGAGGATAAGTGGGGTAAACGCTTGATTAACTTTGCTGTTAGTCCCGGAATTTCTAGCAAGATTTCTATCTATGAATTAGACCAGCAGGGAAAGTTGCTTCAAAAACAAACCCGTAGTGTTCCCGGATTTTCCTTTATTCATGATTTTGTTGTCACCGAAAATTATTATATATTTTTCCAAAATCCCGTCACCTTCAATCCCCTGCCTTTTGCCCTAGGAATACGGGGGGCAGGAGAATGTGTAGGCTTCGATGCCAGCAAACCAACTAAGATTTTACTTATTCCTCGATCGCCAGACCAGCCCGTACGATCGCTGGCTACGAAGGCAGGTTTTGTCTTCCACCATGCTAATGCTTGGGAGGCTGAGGGTAAGGTTTATATTGATTCCATTTGTTATGAATCTTTCCCAGATGTGGAGCCAAATAGTGATTTCCGAGAGATTGATTTTGCTAAGGTAGACCCCGGACAATTGTGGCGGTTTAGCTTAGATTTGGAAAAGAATCAGGTTGATCGTCAACTCCTCGAAAGTCGCTGCTGTGAATTTCCAGCCCTTAACCCCTCCAATGCCGGGAAACCCTATGGTTATTTATACATAGGAGCAGCAGTCCAGCAAACAGGCAATGCACCCCTCCAGCAAATTCTCAAAATTGATTTAACAACAGGTGCTAAACAAGTTTGGAATGCTGCACCAAGAGGCTTTGTGGGTGAGCCAATATTTGTCCCCCATCCCCAAGCAGAACAAGAGGATCAGGGCTGGGTAATGAGTTTAGTTTACGATGCCGCTAATCATCGCTCTGACTTAGTTATTCTCGATGCCCAGAACTTGAGTAATCCCGTAGCAAAGTTGCACCTAAAACACCACATTCCCTACGGTTTGCATGGTAGCTGGGCAGAGGCGATCGCCTGATACAGTACTTTTCTAGTGTGTAGATGACAGGCAAGGGGCTTAGGCCCCTTGTTTCAAAGGAAAAGCTTGTCTTCATATAACTAAAAACCGCTACATTTTGGTGTTATTGATCGACTACTTCTAAGGACTATGATCTAAATTTAGGATAATCTGTGGATTTGAGATAGGAGAAATACTATGATCACTAGTTTATTGCCTACAACCATGACCCCCGAAGAATACTTAGCTTGGGAATTAGAGCAAGACGCCAAGCATGAATATGAACACGGAGAGATTATCGATATGACCGGGGGAAAGCTATATCATAATGAAATTGCCATAAATTTAATTACCCTGATTAGAAACCATTTGCGGGGTCAAGGTTATCGGGTTCTGGGCAGTGATGCCAAAGTTATGACCCAAGCAGGAGTGTATTACTATCCTGATGTGGTGGTTAGTTGTGACGATCGAGACCGTCCTGCCCGAGAATTTTTGCAATATCCTTGCTTGATTGCCGAAGTGCTTTCCCCCAGCACCGAAAGCCGTGATCGGGGGCAAAAATTTCGTAATTATCGGGGTATGGACACTTTACAGGAATATCTTCTGATTGACTGCGATCGCCCTAGCCTAGAAATCTATCGCCGGAATCAAAACAACAACTGGGAATTGATTCATATTTTTAATAACCAGTTAGAATTTGCCATTACCAACCCAGAAGTTTATCTCACCAGCATTGATCTAAAATTTTCTCTGGCTGAACTTTATGAAAATATTGAATTTCTCCCCTAGGAGTTCTGATAAAATTGGGTCATATACTTACTATTTATTAATTTTAATCCTATGACTCAACGTGATGGTTTTGGTAGTGGTTTCTTGCTAGGG